>JACPLR010000015.1 GCA_016186425.1 Candidatus Pacearchaeota archaeon
ATCTGGATTTGGAAGCTTGAAAAGAAAATATGGTGGTTATACTCTCGCTAAGGATTGGGAAGCAATAAGAAATGAAGCATATCTTAAGGCAATAGCACATAATTTAAGGCTTAGTTCAGTTGAGATTTTCAACTAAGCCTTTTAATAGGAAAGGTTTAAAAACTCTCGTTTTATGAGATTTAATTTCAAATTAAAAAAATTGAATAATTTAAATAAATTAAAGGAAAAACAAGAAAAATGACACAAAGACAAGATGACTTTCCACATGAATATATTTATTCTCATGCTTTAGTATCTCACTTATCAGACGGATCTTTTGAATTTCCAGATTTTTTCTCCAAAATTCATGGAGAAAGAAATAGAAATATTGGGATTTCATTTATGGGTTATCAGGGTTTGGATGATAGCGGAGTTTTTAATGTTTTAAAATTATATGATCATTCAGCTTATGTTAGTATCAAAGAACATTCTTCTGATGAAGATAGGTTCTTAGGTTTTTTTATCACTTCAAAAGATGGAAGATTGCTCTTCCCAAAAAATACTTTAGGAGAAGTCTTAGAAAAATTATCCTTAAAAAGAGAAGATAAAGTTATTTTAAGGGGTTTTAATGATATAATAGAATTATGGAGTCCCAAGGACTTTGAAAAGGTTCATGGTGATATTGCAACACATTATCAAAATAATCAAACTCATCTTATTATATATTAATCATACTTCTCACTGAAAATATTTGCCATTGGCACTCCATTATTAACTAAAATTGCCCTTACAGAATCAATCATTTCCCTTAAACCGCAGAGGTAATAATGGGCTTCTTTGTCAATATGTACTTTAACTAACTGCTGGACTCTTCCAAATTCCTCATTTTTATTATTAATTCCCTGACTTAGAATTGTGAAATATTGGAAATTTTTATATTTATTTTCCAATTGTCTAAATTCTTCATTATATAGAATTTCTTCTTCGTTTTTATAACCTGTTAAAAGAACTGCATTATTTTGATAATTAGATTTTAGAAGATGAGGAATCATACTTCTAAATGGGGCTATTCCTGCTCCATGTGAGATAAAAATTAGATTTTTATTTTTTGATTCTTCACTTATTTTGAAAAATCCTAGCGGGCCTAAAAAATTAATTTTATCATCAACCTTAAATTGATGAATTATTGGTGAAGCCAGGCCATTTTCAAGAATTTTTATGCATAGTTCTGCGTATCCTTCATTAGCTTTTTCTGGAATTGATGCTAATGAATAAGGCCTTCTAATCTTTTCATTTTCTTTTTCTAATATCATAGATATATATTGTCCCGGGATAAAATTAAAGTCTTTGGGAATGGATATTTTAAAATGTTTTATACTAGGGCTTAGCTGTTTTATTTCCAGTATCTCTGAGACGAATTTTAATGGCGGCATATTGATATTATATAATTAAATTTTTAATTTAAAATTCTTGCACCCTTTACTATTGCGTACATGCTTTCTAAGAATGTATAAGCATTTTCTAGAATATTAAGTGCCGGATCTGAAAATTTCAAATCATTTCCTGAAAAATAAGTTCCTTGGCAATATTTTAAAAAAACTATTTCTTTTTCAAGCTCATCCTGGGATTTTAAAGCCATTCTACCTATTTTTATTGGAATATTATTAAAGCTTAAATCACATTGAATCAAGTTTTTTATAGCCATTTTTTCTAAATCTTCGTAATTTAGTAAACTTCCATCTCTTATTATCCTTATCCCATTATCCTGCTTTCTGATTATTTCTTTTAATTTCATTAATTGCCTTCTTTAAGTATTTAAGAAATATTCGTAAGCCTTAAATACTTAACTATCTTTAAGGTTTTATGTCATTAAAACTTATGCCTCAGGAGCTTGAAGTTTGGTATTTGCTTCCTGCTTTGAGAAAAGAGCTTACCAAGATGTTTATAGGAAATTATGATTTGAGCCAGAGAGAAGTTTCTGATATTCTTGGAATTACTGAAAGCGCTGTTTCCCAGTATTTAAAATCTAAAAGAGCCAAGAAAATGAAATTTTCAAATATTGAAATGAATGAAATAAAAAAGGCAGCTGATAGAATTGTTCGCGATAAGAAAAATTCAGATATATATCTTTATGATCTTTCTAAGAAGTTAAGGGGAAGCCAGTGCATGTGTGATGTTCACAGGAAACATGACAAGCATTTGCCACATGATTGTAGTATGTGCAGGGATTAAGTTAAAGTATATAATTTATAAAGAGAGCAATGAGTAAGAATGAATTAATATTAGCAAATAAATATAATAAATTAGGGAAAAGTATGGTGGCATTTTCTAAATTTTGAATCTCTACAATATAAAATTTTTCATTAGAGAAAAATTTACAATAGTTTATAATTGTTTAAGCTGATTTTTGATTAATATAGTATTTGATAACTTCTTTGCATATTAATATATATTTTGCAGTTAACAATTGTTTAAAAGTATAGTTTTAATTAGTTATTCATGCCTGCTAAGAAATACGAATCAACAGATGAACTTCCAGATAATATTAGAGCAGCTCTTTTAAGATTTGTTTCTAGTATTGATGATGATGTTTTCGTCTTAAGAAATCTTCCTCTTGAATTAAGCGGGGGATTACTAGCCAGGTATTCCCGTGCACCTACTGGATTAAGGCTTACTCTTGTCAATGAATTTCTTAATGAAGAGGGAGAGCCTATTGCTGCTAAAGGCACAGAACTGGTGGAAAGGGTTCTTGTTGGTTTTGGTGATGATTCTGTTGGAGAGCTAGAAGGAGCTCATGTTGGATTTGAAAATGTTTCTCAATTATTTACAAAAGATATTGAGGACAGAAGAATTGGAGGGTCTCCGATAGAGCAATCAACAAGATATGTAAGATATGATCAAAAAGATTCAAAAGGAAGATGGAGATATTTAAGACCTATAGAAATTGCTGAATCTGGTTTTTTAGAAAAATTTGAAAGTGTAACTGATAGTGCTTTTGAGGTTTATAGTGAAGGAATAAAAAGATTAACTGATTATTTTAAACTTCAGTTTCCTAGAAATAAATTTAAGATTCCTGTTGAGAGAAATGGAAACATTGTTAAACTTGGAGAGGAAGATTTAAACAATGATGAAGAAAGAAAAGCTTTCAGAAACTCTTATAACTTTTCTGTAAGATGTGCAGCTCTTGATTTTGGAAGATGTGTTTTGCCGTCTTCTGCATTAACCCAGCTTGGATTATTTGCCAATGGAAGATATTTTACTAATTTGATAACTTTTCTTAAAAGCACTGAATTATCAGAATCTAATAAAAAAGGAGCTGAACTTGAGCAGGCTTTAATGACAGAGATACCAACTTTTATACGAAGAAATAAAGTTGATCCGAGAGTTAAAGCAATTAACTTAAATATGCATAATCTAACTGGAAGATTATTTTTGGGAGTTGTTCCTGATGATAATTATGTTACTTTAGTTCCGAGATCAGATTATATTAATGAAGTTGTTTCTTCAGTTTTGTTTCCTTATACTAATATTTCTATACAGCAAATTCTGCTTGAAGTTGAAAAAATGCCTTTGCAGAATAAATTGGAAATTCTCAATACTTTTAAAGGAATTAGAGAGGAAAGAAGAGACAGAAGTGGAAGAGGCCTTGAAGCAGGTTATCCAATTGTTTTTGATTTAGTCGGTGGATTTGCAGAATACAGAGATTTAGAAAGGCACAGGATGCTAACACAGCAAAGACAGCAGTTGTCAGTTAATCTCGGGTTTATTATGCCTCAAGAAATCTCTGAAGTTGATTTGGAAAATGAGGTTGCTGAAGTTGAAGGAAGAATGTCTGATTTATATAGCGATTTAAAACATGCTGGATTAACTACCGCTTCCCAATATGCTACATTATTCAATCATAGAATAAGATTTATGATGGGTATGAATTTAAGGGAATTTCAGCATCTTTCAGAGTTAAGGACAACTCCTGCAGGGCATTTTAGTTATAGGGCAATGGTCATGGAAATGGTAAGGCAATTAAAGAGAAGAGAACCTTGGAGCGAGAGATTTTATGAATTTGTTGATTATTCAGATCCGGATAATAAAATTGCTAGAGCACAAGAACAATCAAAAATTGCTGGCAAGAGTTTAACAAAAGGATTAGATATGGACGGAGATCTTGAATAGTTTTTATTTATTCGGCATCATCACTTTACTACAATAATCTTCTGCAGTAAAAGGTTTGTTTTGTTCTAATAACTGGAAAAATTTTGGAAAATCAATCCAGCATTTCTTTTTTAGAGACTTTTTTATTAATAAAACTACACGTGATGGAATATGCTCCCGCATTATTTCATAATCTGGCAAGTATTCTAAAAGTTTTTTTGAGAATTGTCTGACATCATCCATAAAAGGCATATTGCTTGGCTTGTAATTTCTTTGAGACTCTCCAACCCACACATAGCTTTTTAATTCAATAAAATCTGGCTTGCCCCTATTAATTAAATCAGCATAGCCTTGCAGGTCTGTCATGTTTTCATTTTTAATTAAAGTTAATCTTATGCAAGTTCTGTATGATCTTGTTTTTAATAAATCCAAACACTCTTCCATTCTCTGCCAGAAATCTTTGTAAAGAGGCCTGTCTATTTTTTCCATTAGTTTTTTATTTGGAGCATCAATACTTAAGTATAGCTGTGTGACTTTATCAATTTTCTTTATTTGCTCTGGATATTGGGCATTTGTTACAAGAAATGTTGATATTTTTCTTTTATGAAATGCTTTTATTATTTCGTTAATTAAAGGATATGTGATTGGTTCGCCAGTTAAAGATAAAGCTACATGGCGAATATTTTCCATTTCACTTACTTTTTTCTTGTTATCTTTATTAACTAGGTTTTTTGATCCTTTAAATCCCTGAAGCAATTTTATTTGAGCATCAATAGAATGATTAATAATATGTTCTGGAGAGTCAACAGGCCCGTACCAGCTTTTGCTTACTGGAGCTTTTAATCCTCTCCAGCAGAACTTGCATCTGCTTGCACAGAACATTGAAGTTGTCATTTGAAGGCATTGATGTGAGCGAATGCCGTAGAAAACATATTTGTAGCAGCCTCCATGACCTCTTAACATTTTTTTTGTCCATTCACACACTTTTACAGCAGAATGATTTCCTATTTTTCTATAACCTTGTTTTTCTAATACAGACCACTGGCCTTTAGACATTTGGGGTTTTTCTGTTTCTAATTGTATTATTGGCTGAATAATATTTAATGAAGACATTATAATACTGAATATAAAGAGTTTATTAATTTTAGCATATAAATGCTTAAAAATCCTTAATTAATAAGATAGTTATGATTTCATTAAGAAAATATTTTTCAAGGAAATCTCCTGTTTTAGAAGAGGTTTCTCAACAAGATGAATTGGCCTTATCTTTAAATAATCTCAGAAAAATACTTAACTATGTTAGTAGTTATGGGCTAATATCTCCTTTATCAACTAATGAAAGATCAAAAATGGTTAGAGATTTAAATGAATTATATAAATCTACAAAAAGTCTTCTTCCTGGTGAAAGAGAAGATAGAATAAAAGCATATGTTGAAAGGAATGCTGATGCTTTTGGAAGAGCCGGATGTCCTTCTGTAAATCATATTGAAGATTTATTTGCTTCTATTGATTCTTAAAACCTTTTTAGATGGAATTCTTTATTTCACTTCAACAACTTTTTTTGCTGATGTAATGGATGAGGGAGGAGATATAAGTAACCAAGTAGCTTATTGTGTTTTAATGATGCTCAAGCTGTACCTGTTAAAAATAAGAAAATTCTAGAAAAACCTGTCCATATTCTTGGAGAGTAGACTTAAAGAAAACAGAAAACCTTAAATACAACTTTAAATTATAAGCAATATGGAGAAAAAGTGCAGATTTTCTTATAGTGAAATTGATGATAGCTTGATTATCTCATGCAGAGAAGAGAATGAAAGTGTCAAAGAGAATTTTATGCTTGATAATTTTATCTTCAGTTTGACTGGAAAAGGAAAAATTGTTGGTATTCAGATAAGGGAGGCTTCAAATGTGCTTTTAGAAAATAATATCAACCCCAACATATTAAAAAATATTTTAGAGATAAACCTTGTAACCCTTAAGAAAGAAAACTGCCTCTTTATAGCTATAAATATCATTTCTAATCAAATAAAGGCAGCTCTTCCTTTAAGAGTATTTTTGCCAGAAATGGTTGTAGCTTAGTTAAATAAATTTATTTCCATAATTTTTTCTTAGGCTTTTTTCAAATTGTTTGTAACTCTTTTTTGCGTGGAATCCGTTGATAATTATAGGGCCTTTTCCTTTAATAGGATCTAAAACAACAACTATAATAACATAAGTTCCATCTAAAAGCTCGTAATTAAGCCCGTAATGTATTTCTTTTTTGTAATTTTCCCTTATTTCTATTGATTTAATAAGATCGAATTTCGGAAAGGTATCTTTCAATTTATTTATGTCAGTTAGTTTTTCCATCACAGAGAATTCAAAATGAAAATCTTTTGCAATTTGGTCAAATGAGTAATTTCTTAACCTATCAACCACTTTTTTAATATCTTCCTCTTTTGTTATTATCTTAATAATATTTATAGGCATTATATATTGAAAAATAAAAAGATAAAGATTTAATAAACTTTCTTAGCTTGATTATATGCTATAATCTCCTACACCTTTTTTCATATAAATAAAAGGATCATGTGTTGTAATATAATCTAAATTTGTATCAATTGCATTACACACTTGATTTAAGAAAATAATATTTCTTATTTGTTTCCCATTTTCAAGTTGTATAATTCTGGAAACCTGATATCTTACTTTTCTTGCAAGATCTTTTTGGCTAAATCCCTTAAGCTCTCTCATTTCTCTTACATTTGTACCAACTTTCTTCCAAAATTCGTCTTGATTAGGTATCATTTATTCTTATCTTCTTTTACTTTAAAAACCTTTTTATACACATTTATCTTTGTTTATTTATGAGATTAAAAAGAGTTGATAAAAAACATATTGAGTTGCACCATAAAACTGCAATTGGGAGTGAAAAATACCTAAAAAGCATTGTTTATGGAGGATTGGATGGCATAATTACAACATTTGCAGTTGTTGCAGGAGTTGCTGGAGCGGCTCTTGGATCTGGAATTATTCTTATATTGGGTTTTGCAAATTTAATAGCAGATGGAATTTCAATGGCAATCGGGGATTATCTTTCAACTAAATCTGAAAATGAATTTCATGAACTGGAAAAGAAACACGAGAAAGAAGAGGTAAAAAATTATCCTGAAGCTGAAAAAGAGGAGATGATTGAATTTTATATTAAAAAAGGCATAAACAGGCAAGATGCTATAAAACTTGTTAATATTATTTTTAAAAATAAGAAATTGGCTGTTGAAACTTTAGTTACTGAAGAACTTGATATTCCAAATGCTGAAGAATCTCCAGTTAAAAATGCTGTTTTTACATTTTTATCATTTTTTGTTTTTGGGTTGATTCCATTAGTAATTTATATTATTCATTATCTAAATTCCAGCTTTATTTCCAATACTTTTATTGTTACAATTATTCTAACAGCTATTGCTCTTTTTCTTTTAGGATCATTTAAAGTTAGGATAACAGGCAAAAATTGGCTTTATTCTGGAATTGAAACTCTAGTTATTGGAGGAGTCGCTGCAAGTGCTGCATTCCTTGTCGGAAGAGCATTAGCTGGGATGGCAGGGTAGAAAGATTTAAATATTAGTTATACAATGTATAATTAAGTATATTTTAAAATGGCAGTTATAGAAACAGAGGTAAAAAAGTGGGGAAATTCGTTTGGAATAGTTATACCTAAGGAAACTATTGAAAGAGAAAATATCAGAGAAAAAATGAAAATTAAGATAATTATTGTGAAAGAAAGCAGGAAAGCCTTGAAAAGTTCATTTGGCATTGGAAAGGGAAAAATAATTAAATCAGGACAGCAAATTAAAGATGAACTCAGAAGAGAGCTTTATTGAAGATTCTCCTGAAAGTAGCTTTAATGAAGTTGCAAATAAAGAATCTGAAGCAACTGGAGAAGCTTTCTTTTTTGATACATATGCATTTTATGAAATAATTAAAGGGAACAAAAATTATGAAAGATATCTTTTTTCTGGAATTATAACAACTAAACTAAATATCTTTGAAATTTATCATGCTTTCCTGAAAGACAATAATAAAGATTTAGCTGATTTTTCCTTAAAAAATTATTATCAGTTTTCTGTTGATTTTGATGAAAATGTTATTATTGAGGCTGCAAAGATGAAAAAGGATTTTAATAAAAGAGATTTGTCAATGTCTGATTGCATTGGATATACTTTAGCTAAATATCTTAGAATTAAATTTCTTACAGGAGACAAGCAGTTTTATGATATGGATAATGTTGAGTATGTGAAGTAACAGAAAAATATTTATATTTCTTTGGTTTATATTTATTATGAAAAATGATTTAATAAAACTTGTAGAATATAGAGTTGTAGATTTTTTAAGACATAATCCTACACATGGAATAAAAGTTTCTGGATTACATAGAAAATTAAGAGTTTCTTATAATATGCTTAATTCTGCTTTAGATAATCTTTTAAGAGATGAGATTATTATAAAGGATAGAGAATATTATCGTCCAGAAAATTTAAGCAAGTATCGAGTAATTCATTAATATTTAAATATAGTCTTTTTCTGATTTAGTTATGGCAAAACTTGTTAAAATTGATAAAGATGATGCTGGAAATGAGATTGAAGAAGTAAAAGAAGTCAAGGATAATGATAATTTTGATCTTATAGATAGAGCAGAAGAGCTGGGAGTTGCATTTGGATGCCAGGATGGCAGATGCGGAAGCTGCAGAGTTGAAGTTGTTGAAGGCATGGAAAACCTAACAGAAAGAACCCAAAATGAGCTAGACGCAGGCTTGATGGAAGACGAGCCGTTTAGGTTAATGTGCCAGTGCAAGATTAAGCAGGGTTTGGTTAAGGTGAGGGTGTAGAAAAGCTTATAAATTCTTTCTTTACTTAAATTAATAATTAAAATGATAACTAAAGATTTGTCGCTTGTAAATTGGCCTAACCAATCTGGAGAATATAAAGTGGTTCAGTTTGATAATGGAGATGAAGTATATTTAAGATTTGGTAATGATCCTGAACATCCATTAGGATATGGGGACTTTCATGAATTTATTTTAGAGAGATTTGCTAAAGAAATAGATGTAACATGTTTAGAAATTTTAATAAGAGGAGATAATATATCTATATTGCCTCAAGATATTCCTTACAAATTAGTTGGTGCTGGAAGATGTAAGTTAGAGGTTAATAATCGAAGTGCTGTTTTCTTTGGATCAAGTAGGGATTATTCTAAGGATATTAATCAAGATCATATTGCAAAATTGACATTGAAATTTCCAGATTGGCAAATAAGATAATAATAATTTTGAAAACATTACAATACTAAATTTCTCTTTTGGGAGAAATTTAAGATGATTTATTAGGTGATTAACTTATTCTATATAATCTAGAGGATGTTTAAATATCTGTAGCTTACTCATTAAAATTATGAAGGATGTTATGATATTATCTGAATATTTTTGAAAATACTGCAATATTTTTACCTGATTTATTCGCTTGAATTAGTGATTTTTGATTAGTTTATTTTAATTAACTTGATTTATATTTATTACTCAAATATGGTATTTAATCTTAGAAATGTTAATAAACCCATATTTTCTATATTAAACATGGATAAAGACATTGGAAAAATAAAGAAGAATGACAATACAGAGATAGTTGTCAGGATTGATGACTTTGGAGGCAAAAGAGGCGTAACAATTAGGGAATTTACTACAAGTGATAGATATACCGGCTTTACAAAATCCGGGACAAGAATACCTGTTGAAAGTTTTCTTGAGTTCAGGGAACTTGTAAATAAAATAAGCCTTGAAGATCTTAAGGCTTCTGATGTTAGTGAAGAAAAACCAAGTAAAGGAGCAAATAATTCTGGTGATGAAGAGGAAATTGAGGACTATTAACTTCCTTTTTATTTTTGAATCTATACAATACTAAATTTCTCATTTAGGAGAAATTTAAAATGATTTATAATATTATAATTACCTACTTTATATTTATACTATTTTTTAATTATTTCAAGAATTTAAGATAACTGCGCAATCAACGAGCACCGAGTTGATGTAGCAGACAAAATCACGCGAGCGAAGCGAGCGTGTATATTTTAATCCATTTCTTCCAGCGCTTTTATAGGATTAAAAGCTTCTCTTAAGTTAATCATTGGCTGTCTTATTGTTGTTATATCATCTGTTCCAATTCTTGGACAAGCTGTATTAACCCATGCTTCGATAAAAGGATAATTCTCTAATGCTCTTATATCTAAAGTGTCGTCAATAAAAATAAATGCTTTTTTTCCGTGCCCTTGTGTTTCTGATTCAATTAATGATTTTAGCCTTAATGCTGAATTTAGGTATTGCTGTCCGGGTTTTATTGTTACTAAAATTCCTATTTTTCTTGCATTAATATAGCGTTTTATATTTGCTTTTGTTTTATTTACCTGCTGCTGGATGTCTTTTTTGTCTAATATACTTAGTTTTTGTAGCATTGGATCCCAAATTATTATTGGTTTAATGTTTTTGCTTTTAAGTTGTGCTAAAAGTAAGGCCTTGGGATGAAATAATCCATCACCAATGTAAAGAACTGCGTCACTTTCTTGAACAATATTATCTTTAAAACTGTCATTGTAACAATCGCAACCTAAAATCTGCAGAGGAGCACTTGTTCGCTTCGCCTTTGTTATTCTATACTCAATATCAACTGATTTTAATTGATCTAGTATTTTTCCTATTTTTGTAAACTGAACACTTGCAAATAAAGCAACAGAGTTTATTCTTTTATTTTCAACTTTAAGGTTTTTTAAATAGTCTAAAGCTTTCTTGCTTAATTCTATTTCTCCTTCGTATTTTGAATCAATGAAAATTAGTTGTGTCATGATTGCTCTCCTAATTCTTTGGATACTAATCCTAATAAATCCTTTTTAATCATTTCAAGAATTTCATCTTTTTCAGTTAAGTTATTAATAAAAGCTCCTTCAAAATTATTTATTAATTCTTCAAGTGATGAAGCCAGTGGGTTATAAGTAGTATCGCCAGTTATACTGGAATATACTGAAATTAAAGAGTATAATTCAATATCTTGTCTATATTCAGAGAATATATGCATATAATCAAGTTTAGTTATGGGTTCGTTCCGTTTTGGATAAAACATCTTATCATAAAATTCAGATCCTTTATTTAGTAACTGAATTCTTTCTTCAATTTTCTCCCTTAAAACTTGCTTATCTATTGTCATTTTGGTATAATATTTATTTTAATATGACCAATCAGGGCCATCATAAAATCCTAATGCGGAATTTAATAAAAGTGCTTCTCCTAATTTATTACGTTGTTCTTCATTTAGACCTCTAGTAATTTTTTCAACTAATCTTTCTTGTTCATTTTCACTAAGCCTTGGAGCATATGTATTCTTTAATGAATACACTAATCCCATAAAGTCTTTTGAACTAGCTAGATTAAATCTTTTATCTATTTCTCTATAAATTTTAGTTACATTATCCATTTACCACTCCTCCTTCCAGAAGCGGTTATGACCGAACTGGATCATTAAATCAATATTTAGAATATCTAAGCCTAATGGCAGATCACAGGCTCCAAAACAGCTTGTAAGCCAGAGAAATACTTCTACTTTTTCTTTGTTATCTTGGTTGTTTTTATTACTTTTATAATTATTATTTATATTATTTTCAATATAATCAACTATTTCTTCAGCTCTTGTTTTCAGGCCATCAGGCAGCTGAATTAAAACACGCTTGGCTTTTCTTTGCTTGATTTCCTGAACACATTTATCTAATTCTAGGGAATACATTATAATTCCTGTTTATATGGCATTTTAAATGTTTCTGAAAGATTTAAATCTTAGGAGATTATAGATTATTTATGAAAAGATATCTTAATGATAAGTTAATTGCTGCAAGTTCAATAGCACTAGATATGGTTACAGAAGGAATAAATGCCAGAAGAGAGGGGGAAATTGAAAAAGCCAGAGAGTATTTTGCTATTATATGGGGTTTTCATTCTTTTCAGGAATATACTCCAGGTATGCCAAATGCTTGATCGATTACTTTTAAGCTGTGATGTTAAAAAAGAGGATTTAGTAAGATTTCATAATTATGGGATAAGTATGGTTAATTTTTCTTTTGGATTGCTTACTGCTGTTGATACTATTTTTAGTGGCCAGAAAATTGAAGAATTTAAACCTCCTTTTGATTTTCCAGAGGAAGTTTACTGGTAATTTTTATAGGTAGTTTTATTGTAGCCTATAAACAAACTTCTCACAGGTTTTTGCCATAAAATTTAATAAATCTTGCTTGAATTTTGCTATTTCATTTTCTTCATTACTTTTTCCAATGCTGATAATTGCCCTTTTTGGAATTTTTGGGTTAATTCTAGGATTTTCCGGATCTGGAATCGTATCACACGATATGCCTAGGATAAAATTATATTTTTTATGCTTTCTAACCCATTCTCTATGATCTGTTATCCTATAGCTTTTAATATTGCTTGATAAATGCTCTGTTTCATCAAATAAATAATTAAAAATATCTCTATAAACAGATCTTACGGCTTGCGGAAATTCTTCCAACAATTTATATCCACGATTCACCAACTCTCTGAATTTCTCTTTTGACGCTCTTGTTATTTCAAAATTATCCTGCCATTCGATAGAGTCATAATTCCAAGTAACTTCTGGTTTTTCTTCTTTCTTAACTAATTCCTCTTCTCCATCAAGTTCAGTTATTTGTTCTAAATCCATTAAATGTATAAGAATGCCAAATTTATAAGAATTTGTATATAATCTGTCTTGACGCCTTAAATATATTATTTAAATTATCTTTTCTTCTTTTTGCTTTTGGCTTTTTTTAATTTTCCTAGTTTTGCGAGCTTTATCAGCTTTCTAACTTTTGAATCCTTGCCTTTATCGCTTGGCTCTCTTCCACCAGCATTTCTTTTAGAAATCTTTTTTCTTTTTTTCACTTTCACTGATTTTCCGGATTTTTTTCTCTTCATTTAAGCATTGCTGACTACTGGACTCGGTAAAGAGAGTTCCTCAAACAATCGTTATTTCAATCTTAACCTAATGACTTGTTTTAAAGGTTATCTTCTTCGCGCCATAAAGCAAAGCTTAATGGATGCAGATTTCGTATGGCGAGTTATAGTCCAGGCGCCATATTAATAGCCGAACATCCAACAGAGGCTTATATGGGCACATCCTTTTCAGGACAACCGAACTGTCCTTGTCAGCTATATACTTAATGTTAATTAGAATTAAATATTTATCTTACCACTATTGAATTAAAAAATCAAAGAGTTTCAGCTAAAACTCTTGCCGCAGCCACATTCTCTTGTGGCATTCGGGTTATTGAATTTAAACCCTGATTCTTTCAAAGTATCAATAAAGTCAATGCTTGTCCCATTTACAAATTCTGCGCTTTCCTGATCAATAAGGATTTTTATTCCTCCCTGATCAAACTCTATATCTCCATTCGCTTTCTTCTCAACAATTTCTAGATCATAAGTATACCCAGAACATCCTCCTGCCAATACACTTGCCCTTAAATAACCATTTTCTTTTTTTTCATCTTTCATAATTTGCTTTAATTTGCCAATAGCTTTTGGAGTGAGAGTTAAAGAAAATTCTGATATGTTTTTATTATTGGATTTTTTGCTTTTAGTTTTTGTATTTACTGCTTTATTTAAGTCAGTCAGCAATTTATTAAGGTCTTTTTCAGAATAGCCGTGGCCTAAAACTCCCTGCTCAAGTGTTTCAAAGGCGTTTGCCCCGCAACCAACGCAATGGATTCCAAATTCCATCATTATTTCTGAAAGAAGCATTGCTTTATCTGGATGCATCTCCAAAATATCTGCGATTATAGTTTCTTTGGTTATTCCTATAGTTTTTACTTGTTTTGTTATTTGTTTTTGCATTTTAGTTTAAATTTGGTTTGTAACTTATATAATTATTATCTGGCAATCTTATAATTTTTATTCTTATTCCGTTCCAAACTTCATCAATGATTGTTTCTCTTTTGTCATTTTCATCTTCTGTTTCATCTTCATTACTTTGGTGATAATTAAGGTCCATTAATTATCTGGATTTTTCTTATTTATAAATTATTGCTTTATTTATTATTAACTTCGTCAAAAAGTTCACTAACTTTTTTCCAGCTTATTATATTCCACCATGCTGAAATATAATCTGCTCGCTTGTTTTGATATTTAAGATAATAAGCATGTTCCCATATATCTAAACATAAAATTGGCGTTTTATTATCCATTAAAGGCGAGTCTTGGTTTGCAGTTGAAATTATCTCTAATTCTAAATCTTGATTAACAACAAGCCATGCCCAGCCGCTTCCAAACCTATTAATTGCTGCATTTGTGAATTGTTCTTTAAATTTCTCAAAGCTCTCAAAATGATTTTCTATTGCTTCTAAGATAATTCCTTCAGGTTTTTCTTGAGTTTCAGCTGCTGGAATGAGGATTTGCCAGAATAAGCTATGGTTTGAATGCCCACCGCCATGGTTAATTACAGCTGTTTTAATGCTGCTTGGAACATCATCTATATTTTTTAGAATTTCATTTATTTCCATATTTTCAAACTTTATGCCTTTAACAGCTGCATTAAGCTTGTCAACATATGTTTGATGATGTTTCTCGTAGTGTATTTGCATTGTTCTTGCATCTATAAATGGCTCTAAAGAATCGTATTCATAAGGCAGTTTTGGTAGTGTGAAGGACATTTTAATTTCTATGTGTTATTGGTTTAGTATACTCTAAGATATCTTTTGACCCTCTATTTAATTCCTCTTCTTCTCTTTTTCTAAAATATTCCCAATTTTTTCCATCTAGATCATTTTTTATTAATGCTTGAAATGTTAATTCTTCAAGACCTGTATATTCATCCCCATTTTCAATTATCTCTCTGCGAATCGTTTCGCTTATTCTTTTAACATCTTCATAAAATTGTTTTATCTTATTAAAGGGTATTCTTGAAAAAGAAGTCCCATAAACCTCAGTTAATTCATAAAACTTCTCTCTGATATTTTCTAAAGATTCTAATGATGCCCCTAAATCTTCATCCTCCATTTCATCAAGGTTAAGAAAAATTTCATCATGTAAATAATCTTTGATTACATCATCAGGGATTCTTCCCAATCTTCTAAAGAGTCTTTTTAATGGAATCCACATTTTATTTATTATTTATTTGTTTATTAATTTATTAAATTTAGCTCTTTTTAATTGTTTCCCATAAACCTAAAATATTTCCTTCTGTATCTTTGAAATATGCAACATACCCCATGTCTCCAACCTGCATTTTTTCTTTAATAACTTCTCCTCCATTATCCTCAATAACCTTTAATGAATTATCAATATTTTCAACATTTATTATTATGACAGGATTCGTAATTTCTTTCGATTTTTTCATTATGCCTCCATTAATTGCCCCTGGTGTTTTTGGCATGTTTTTCTCGTCTATTTCAACTGTATGGACTATATTATACTGCATTTCTGGTATACTTATAATATTCCATCTGAATATTTTGCTATAAAATTCTTTAGCTCTTTCAACATCTTCTGCCGGGATTTCGAAATGTACAACTTTGTCCATATTAGGTTAATTAAAAATAAGTTTTTATTAACAATTGTTAAGTTTTTAAGTATATAAATATTTTGGTAGAGTTAAAAATTAAGAATAGAAAAATTTATATACTTTAGAACCATTAATTTTCAATGAGAAAGTCAGTTACATTAACCCTCCTAGGCAGTGTTTTTATACTTCTGATAGCGGGATTTATGGTTAGTTTTGTTCTTGCTGCTAAACCGGATTTAGTTCAGGCAAGTGTTACTCCGTCTAAAAATAATATTTATGTAGTTATTCCTGAAAATGCTGTTGAAGTGGCTCCTGGAGTTTTCAGTTTAGGAGCATCAATAGATGTTGATGGTAGTTTAGTTGAGGGCTATGCTATTGTTCATTATAAAAATAGAAATGCAAAACCTTCTTGGGCTGGTGGAGGTGGCGGAAACACTTGCTACGGATTTCTTGCAAGCGGGGCAAAATGGAAAAATATTGAACCCTATATAGTTAATGCTACTAACACAGAAGGATTAAATGAAGATTTTGTTAAGAGCAATATTGCTAGTGATATCAGTGCATGGGAGGATGCAGCAGATGGTTTAGTGGATTCGATTGTAACAAAAAATATCCTAGGAGATGAAAATCTTTTAGGAGTGGTTGACGGAGTTGATGAAGTAAGCCCTGATGGAAAAAATGAAGTATATTTTGGAAGCATTGATAGTTCAGGAGCTATTGCTGTTACAATTGTTTGGGGAGTTTTTTCAGGACCTCCAAGCACAAGAAAGTTAGTTGAATGGGATCAGGTTTATGATCAAGTTGATTTTGAGTGGACAGAAAATGCTTTAGTAGAACCAAGCAAAATGGATTTCTGGAATATTGCAATTCACGAGCTTGGACATAGTTTTGGAATGAATGACCTTTACAATTCCGAATGTTCTGAAGAAACAATGTATGGATATGGAACTGAAGGCGAGACAAAGAAAAGAGACTTAAATGCTGGGGATATTGCTGGGATTAAAAAATTATATAGTTAATAAAAAGAACCAATATGTTAAGTTTAACTTAACATCAAGATTATATGCATAATCTTAATGGTTCTTCTTTATCAAAATAAAAGACACCTAAGGTTTCTTTTATGAAACTTCCTCTTAAAATACCAAGATTTTCTTTTATGAAACTTCCTCTTAAAATACCAAGATTTTCTTTTATGAAACTTCCTCTTAAAATACCAAGATTTTCTTTTATGAAACTTCCTCTTTAATATGGTTTGATAGATATTTGAGTTAATTTTATATTAATAAGGTATTTACTAATTTCATTATCTGTCATATTTCTTATTTTATTTTAATCTTTTAACTGTATGTTATGATATTTAATTACTCTTTCTTGATGAAAATCCGTCGATATTTTTATATAGTTCTTGTAATAATGATAATTATAGGTTAAGATGAAATTAAGAGTAAAAAAATTGCACGAGAAGGGGATATTAAAAATGGAGTCTTATGGAGATATAAAAG
>JACPLR010000001.1 GCA_016186425.1 Candidatus Pacearchaeota archaeon
TGGAAATATAATAGAAAATGGAATAACTTATTCATTAAGCTGTTCGCAAACTACAAGATGCACAAGTGGACAAAAAATTGATGGAAGAACCGGATGTGGGACAGTAGGTTTATTTTTTCCACGACCAAAAGCTTGCTGTAAAACTGCAGTTGATTACGGGCAATCAGAAGAATGTAAAAATGAAGGAGGAATATGCCAGGATTCATCAACCAAAGTATGCAGCAATGGAGAATATATTCAAGGAATTTGCCCGGGCCCAAATAGCTGGCAGTGCTGTGCTCCACCGCAAGGCGGAAGAACTGGAACATGTGGAGAGGGAAAAGGTGGGGAAAGTGGAAAAGATTGTTCTCCAATTGAATTAACTAAAAAATTTTCTATTTTTGCTGAAAAATCTTGCATAAGCAAAGAAAAAATTAAAAGTATTTTAGAAAATAAAAAATCACCAGCTGTAGATTGTTATGATGAATTTGTTACATACGGTGAATCTTATGGGATTGACCCAACTATTGCTTTAGGATTTTTTAGACAGGAGTCAGGCTTTGGAAAAGAAGGTAAGGCTAGATATACTAAAAGTATTGGGAATATTAAATACAGTAATGATTGCAAAGAATTTGGAGGCAAAAGGGTCGATGAATATTGTGGGTTTGACAATTGGTGTGATTCAGTTAATTATTGGTATCATTTTATAAAAGGTAGCGGATATGTTGGAAGCGGTTTAGTTACTGTTGATGATATTGTTAGAAAATATGCTCCTGAAAGTGATGGTAATAATGTAAAACTATACACATGCAATATAAAAGAATGGGCTCAGGAATGGAGAGATAGTTAGTTTTAAATCTGAGAATGAATTTAGTAATTAAGGCATCCCAAGCGTCCTCCTTATTTTAACACCTAAATCATTTCCATAATATCCTTGCGGAAAATTATCAAAAAGTGTTTTTAGTTTTTTATATCGTGGATCTAATTCAGGAATATTCACTCCAAGTCCACTATAAAATCCTAGGGAGTAACCTTTTTTATATACATAATCTTTTATTGTAACTGTTGAACTATCTACATCATTTGGGTGCGATTCAATATGTGAGCTAACAAGTTCTGGAATAGAATTAGTAATTTCTATTAAATTATTATACAAGTAAAGGTTAGATGGATTTTTTGGTATTTCATCTACTTCTTGTTCATCAAGTTTTTTTAGCCAGTTGCTCACTTCATTTTTTCTAAACTCTTTAATTTTTAAAATACTATCACATTTTAACTGAATTAATGGGAATAATGGGGCTATTGCTTTATTTTTGGCTAGTAAAAGAGCAGGATTTTTTTCTATATCTTTTAGATAAAAAGTATAAACTCTACTCTGATCCTCGTTAGGCACCCTTATAAATTCTCCTCGATCGAGTAAAAATGTGCATAAAAAATTTCCTTGATTATCTTCAATATATTCTTCTACCCCTGCTTGATCTCTTAATGGGCTATATGCTCTAAAAGAAAAACCATTAGGGTTTATTTTTTGTCCTTTTATATCTCTTAAACAGTCTGAAAAACCACATAAGAAACTGTCAAATTTATTTCCAAGAGATTTCAATGTTGGATCTTTATATCTCTCAACATGTGTTCTCCAGCCTTCTTTATCTGAAGTTAACTCTGTCCAGAGATGTATTTTTACATAATCTGGTTCGTTCAAACAATTATCTCCAAAATCTACTAATTCCTGTTTTTCTTGTAATTCTTCTGTCTGTTCTATTTTCGTTTTCCCTTCATTACCTTCTGCAAAAGAATTGCCAGCAATCGGAAAAACAGCTCCAGCTCCAATTAACAATCCTGCAAGCCCTCTTGCAACAGCTGTTTTTGTGTTCATTTTAATCAAGTCCTGAAGCATTTTGAGATATTTAAATCTTTCTCTTTGTTGTTATTTAATGGGGGTTACATGTATTTTTAGTGAAATAAAAGATATGTTTAAATAATATTATTTCTTTTGTAATATATGAAAAAAAGAGTTGAAAAGAAAGAAGCTATTTCTAATAAATCAATTAAAAACAAAAAATTAATAACTATTTTAATAATTCTCTTAGCTATAATTTTAATTGCTTCTGCAATAATTATTTATCTCCAAAAAACAAATATAATAACTGGAAAGGTTATTGAGCCGTTAAATGTGAGGATAACAGGAGAAAGTGTTCAGCAAACTCTCTGCCCTGACGGACAGACAATAAATAGTTATTCTTATTCATGTGACTCAACACTTTTTAATAATCAGTGTCCGGCTGGAAGCAATATCGCTTCTGACAAATATTGCAGCGAAAATAATAGGATATGCTGCAAAACAAGAGTTTCTGGTGGAGGAACAAATCCTCAAAATCCTTGTCCGCAAGGATGTCTTGAATGTAGAGCAGACGGAACATGTGTGTATGCTGATCCGAATGATTGTTTTCCTGCTTGTCCGCAAGGACAAGTTTGCAATAGAATTGGAAGGCCTGCATGTTACCCAAGAGAGTGTAATGAAAATAGTGATTGCAGACAAAGTTCTGATGGAAGGCAATTAGTTTGCGATGGAGGATTATGTGTTTATTGCAAGACAGATGCAGATTGCCGTGAAGGAGAAACCTGCAGGCAGAGTGATAAAAGATGTGTATCTCCCCAGCCAACCCCAACAAATACAGAATGTAGTGGAAATATAATAGAAAATAGCATAACTTATTCATTAAGCTGTTCAGGAACAACTAGATGCATAAATGGAGAAAAGATTAATGGAAGAACTGGGTGTGGAACAGTAGGTTTATTTTTTCCACGACCAAAAGCTTGCTGTAAGATACCGATTTTGCAGCCAACAGAGCCTACTTGTCCAGCAGGATTTGCAAAATCTACTGCTGATGGAACATGTGAGATACCGCAAGATTGTCCTTCAGATATGCAAAAATGCCAGTTAAATAAAAAAGCAGGATTTGCTTGTTGCAAAAAAACAGCGATTTGTGGAGAAACAAATTATGGCAAAGATCAAAGTAATTGGTGTAATGAGAATGAAAATAGCTGCGATAAAGATACGGAAATATTATGTAAAGGCAATTATGCAAATATTTGTTGCCCTAAAGCTACAACTATTGATTGTGGGAAATATGGGTTTATAATTGGAATAGCTTACTGTAAAAATAATTTAAACTGTAACAAAAAAACTCCGGGATATTGTATGGAGGGGTATTGTTGTGATATTGGTTCTGATGGAAAAGAGAATACTGCTGATGATAAAGAACAATGTGTTAAATTTTATAATGTGGTAGGAACAAAGTATTTATATAGCGAATGTCAACCAATAACTAAAGAATCTTGTAAAGATGGGGAGACTTATTGCCCTGGAATTTTAGAAAATAAAAAAAGAGAAAGATGTTGTCCTGTTAGAACACAATGTAAGGTCATGGGAAATGGCTATCCTTATTGTTACAGCCCTTCTGTATAAAACTGCTAACGAAAAGAGCTGTAGGCAATCATTGCTTCTATCTCTTCTAAAAAAATAATATCCGATTTAGTTAACTTTTTAGCATCAATCCAAGGAGAATCTTTAAGGATTTTAAAAATTACTTCATGTCCTTTCTCTTCTCCATAATATATTCCAGATTCCTGATTTTTTAAAATAAAATCAACCCATTCTTTATTATCATTATCTAATTCATTATAATACTTATCGGGATGCCTATATATGTCTATAAACCGCTCTGTAGTCTTTTTATTCTCTTCTGTAATCTCTTCTTCATTATTTTCATACCAAAGACGTTTCGTTTCCCTTTTCTTTTCTAGAGGCAAACTATCCCATTGAGGACCGAGAGCATCCACAAATTCATGAAAATAATGATCAATTTGCCTTTTAGAAGAATAATTACTGCAATTGCCAGTAACGCAACTTTCTAGTCCAAGAGCAGCTGCTCCTGCTAAGCCAACACTTTTTAGAAAATTTCTTCTGCTTAAATCTTTATAATCTGCCATAATTTTGTTACTATTAAGGAGTTTATAAACTTTACGATTTTTTGAGCTGTAAGGTAAACGTCGGGTAAACAAAGGAGGGGAGCTAGATAACAAATAGGATCTAAAAATTGTATTTTAGTTACAACTATAAAATTAATACAATAGTAAATTATTTAAATTGAGAATATATTAAAAATTATGGAAAAAAGAATGCCTGGAATAAGTGCGTTGATAAGGTGTAAAGATGAAGAGGATTTTGTATATTTAAGTCTTTTATCTATTAAAGATATTGTTGATGAAATTGTCTTTATTGATAATGCCTCATGTGATAACAGTATAAATGAAGCCAAAAAATTTAGAGACTCCCATTTCAGAGATAAAAGATTTGTTTTAGATTTCTATGATGAAGATACTTCCACAGGAAACAATCTTGCAGAAATGAATAATTATGCGATATCAAAAACAAAAGGAGAATGGATATTAAAATGGGATGTAGATACTATCGCTCAAACTTTTGGAGAACATTCTATTTTTAAAATTAGAGAAGCAATTTCAAGGAAAGGTATCGACATATTTCGGTTTGGTTATTGGAATTTATGGGGAGATCCTTTTCATTTCATTTCTAATAATAAAAACGAGCCAGAGTATGGACCAACCGGTTGCGGGTTTGAGATGCAGGGTTTGGAACAGAGACTTTTTAGATTTGATAAATCTTTTCATTATAGTATGATACAATATGGAGAGCATTTTTGGGAGAGACCAAATTTTCCTACTAATTTTAGTCAGGAACATCTTGAATTTGTTCCCGGAGTTCATATGCAAACAGTAAAGCCTTCAGAAGTTATAGCCAGGAGATATTTTCTTACTAGGTATGGTCCAAAAGAAAGAGAACTTTACAATACCTTTTTAGATTTTGTTATAACAGAAGTAGAAAAGAAAAAGTTTAGTAGTCCGTTAGAATTTGGAAAGAATCTATTAATTGATAAATTAAACAGACAAGGTAAAAGATTTGAAAGAGGTTACCCCCTAATATTAGAATCATCAGACTTATTAGAAAATCCATCTTATCAATTCATATTTAAGGAAGGTAAATGCGTAGACAGATTAGAACCAAATAAAAAATTTAACTACTTTGAATTAAAATGAAAATACTTAGTTCTTTGCATTCATATAATATTACTGGAGTTTTGAAACAGAATATATCCTTATTAAAATATCTGAGAACCCGTGCTGGAATAGATGTTTTAGTTATCGGTCCAAAGGAAAATTTGGGAACGAAAATTCTTGAAGAAGAAGGATTTATTGCTGAGAATACCTTTGGAAGATCAATTAATGATATTTTACGCGGACACAATTTCCATCCTGATTTTGTTTTATCAGAATCATTATTTTCAGTCGATCTTTCAGATTTAGCTAAAGAACTTGGAGCAAAACACATTATTCGTATTCATGAGGAAATACCTTTTCAATCTGGGAAAGGATTATGGTTGTTGCCTTATAAACCGGTTAATGACTATTTTCAAAAATTTAAAAATTCTAGGGTAGTTTTTACATCAAGTCATACTGCCTATCACTATGAAAAGCCATTACAAGAATTTAATATTAACTTCGAGGTAATTCATGGTTCAATAGATGAAGAAAGGCTAAGAGGACAAAAAGAAACTTTAAGTTTTAGCGATTTTCAAATATTGCAATTAGGAACAGTTTATGAAAGAAAGGGAGGGCTAAAAACTTTAGAGGCATTCTCCAATTTTTTGAACAGGGGAGGAATAGAAAATGCTAACTTAATATTTGCCGGGGCAAGAAATGCAAATGACAAAGAAATTCAGTACAAAGAAAAATTAGGAAAAAGAGCAAGTGAACTTGGGATTGCGAATAAAGTTATAGTTTATGATACAATGAAAAACCCATATATAATAATGAATGGATCTTCTGTAGTAACATTACATTCCTATTCAGAATGTTTTCCAACTGTTTTTTTGGAAGCAATGTATTTTGGAAAAATGATTGTTTCTAGTAATGTTGGAGGAGTAGCTGAACAAATATATGAAGGAGTTACTGGGCATTTATTCGGTCCTGGAGATATCTCCAGCCAATCTGATGCCTTTTTGAAATTATATAATGAGCGAGATTTATTAAAAAATAGAAGTAAGATAATAAGGGGTAGATACAATGACTATTTTTCACAAGATTCTTCGGGAGAGAGGTTTTTGAAACTTTTAGAAAGATGAATAAAATAGATGAAATAGTTAAAGAAAGAATTGAACGTAGATCAAAAGATATTTTAATATCAATAGATAGATGTGTTGAATTAGATGATGTCAGTTTAGATGAAATACTAAATGTTGCTGGAAAGTTAAAGAGGTTTTACCTAATAAATATGGGAGAGATGTCTAAAATAGAAAGAGATGCCGAAAGAAAGTATAGGGAAGCACTTTCAACTTTATCAAAAGATGTTGCTGAAGAATATGTTAAAATAAAATATAGTGATAATCCTGCAAGCCTCTCCTCACTCAATCTTCCAATAGATGATAAAAAGTTTAAGTTAGATTATATAGAAAGCAGAATTGCTTACAATCCAGAAAAAGATAGAGATTATTTAATTATAGCAATAAAAAAAATTGCTGAGAGGAAAGAACAAATTGAACTTAAAAAAATAAAAGGATTGTATAAATCAGTTTCAAGAGGATCTAGTTTTGAAGATTTTTTTGGTTTATATTCTGAAATTACTCAAAGCGCGTCTGCTATTCTTTTTGATAAGTCTTTACAAAGAAATCTGATACAATCATATGATAATAATAGTCTTACTGTTTTAGTTTATAAGTGCTTAAGATTAACTCATGATAAAGGAATTCCTAATATTTGTAGTCATCTTGATGATTATGTGACACAAGATAAAGATGGTAAAGATGTAAAATTCTTGGGAGAATCTGATAAATATCAGCTAGATAGAACAAGAGAATTATCCAAAATAGTATCGAGCAGAATACCAAATATTTCTTTAATAATGTTAATTTCTGATTTCGATTTATGGAAGTTTGGTTCTGAAACTGTAACAAGACTTTTACCAAAAGCCAACGATTACATAAAACATGTTAAAGATTATCTCCCGGAAATTAAAATAATTTTTGAAACGGAATATGTAAAAAATTTTCCTAATTTTGATTCAAACTTTAATAGGGTTTTTGAATCTATAAGAAATAGAGAGAATAGATTTATACATCCAGCAGAATTTTCAAGAATAGAAACAGATTATAATAATACTTTCGCTGGTACGCTTAATGGTTGGACACAGGAAAAAAATCTTTATTATTCTCTTTCATCTGTTTCAAGAAATATTGCTACAGGCATTACATTGGATGAAACAAGAAGTAATTTTTTATTTGTATTTTATAATAATAATACGATTAATGGGGAGCGGATTAATCTAAATGTTAGAGATAAAATTCCATGTATTGCATATCCGAAAATGGAGTCAAAACAAGTCTTGTGATGCAAAAATCTTTGATAACTCAACCGCCTTTGTTGCAGATTCCATATCTCCTTTTGGCAAATCAATACAAAGTGCTTGAGTAAGTTTACTTGTTACCATGTAAAATGGCAGAATCTCCAAGGAATTTTTATTAAGAGGGTAATTTTCTAAAATCGCATTAAAAAGCGGAGATGGATTAATTACTTCTGATTCTGATATATCCGCAAAAATATTTCCTATATCTGCTAGGGGATCAAAGATTCCAAAGTACTCAAAATCTATTATTGCTCTAACAGTATCATCATGATCAAAGAAAAAATGTCTCATTTTTGCATCAAACCATGTATAAGAAAACTTTTCAGGCCTTAGTTTAGATCCCAAACGTCTTAATGTATATTCAACTTCACCCATATCAAAATACTTCTTCAACCCTTTTATGTACTTATTAATAACATGTTCTATAAGATTTTCTGAAAACCTATAGATTGGAAATCTTAAGTCGGAAATCTCCTTAGCTACTCTTTGGTCTACCGGGATATTATGAAATTTATATAAAATATTTGAAGCATTTCTAACTCTTTCTTTAGTAAGTTTTTCTAATCCATCTTCATAATCTATTTTTTTAAAAGAAATTGATCTATTCTTATAATCTATATTAACTATCCTTGTAAGGGGAAGATTATTTTCAGCTAATATCTCATATGCAAGCAATTCTCTTCTAAATCCTGCTTCTGAGTAATAAGTTTTAGTGATTATATCATATTCACAGAGGACTTTGTTGTGATGCCTTCTCTTATGATAATTCATAATGGATTTTCCATTAACTTATTATTAAATCTTTGCCTTTGTATTCTGAGAATCCTTCAAACTTGAATGGGCTTTTTTTATTACCTTCTCCAAAAGACTTGATTTTCAATATAGGAAAATTATATTCAGAACATATATCAAGAATCTCATTTTTTAAAAATCCTTCTTTAATCAATGGAAAATCCCCCAATATTAAACCTTTTATTTTCTTTAGAATGCCCCTAAATTTATATTGGCAAAGCCAATATTTTATCATTCTGGGATCTTTTTCTGTGTGATTTTCTAAAGCAAGAATTTTATTCTCAAAATTTATTAATTTTGGTTTTATAGCAAGAATATTTAACAAAACAACATCGTTTCCAGGAATTATTTTTCCACTGAATACCCCTTTTTTATAAATTTCTATCTCTTCCCTATTTATATCTAATGGCTTTCCTTTTAATATTGTATCTTCAAATTTTTCTATTGATTCTTTGTTTAGCTTAGAAAAAGATTTTAAATTAAGGCCAATAAAAACATCTAAACCTTTTATATTATTTAAAAATGGTGCCAGATGACAAAAATCACTACTTCCTAAGATAATTTTTTTATTATTTAGTTTGATATTTATATTTATGTGATCAATTAATTCAATACTTCTTACCCCACCTTTGGCGATTATTATTAAATCTGTTTTATTATCTAATATAGCTTTAATCAAAGATTTCGCAAGAAATTTTGGATCTGGGTTTGAGAAGGTTTCTTTTATTAAAGAGAATTTTATATAAGGAAATTTATTTTTTATAAAACTAATATCATGTTCTATTTGAATAAGGTCTTTTTCTTTTATTTTACCAGAGAGATTTATTATTGAGATGTTTTTAATTTCCATATATAAAAAGTATTTATTTGTTATATTTAAGTCTTACCTTTTAAAGTGCAAGACAATTGAGTTTTATAGATGAATTGACTTGTTCTCAGGATGAAACATTAAGATGCATTTGCTTTGATAGAAAATGTGATATTTGTCCTGATGCTAATTTTATTCATGTAGACCAAGAATATAAAATAAGACCATGTAATTTAAGACCTTATAAGATAACTGCTGAAAGAGGGCAAACAACAGAAGGTTTAAGAAAAGCCGTTGAATTTTTAGAACAGCAAACAGATATTCCTGAAGAATATAAGGAATTATGGGGCAGAACTTATATACCCCTTTCGATTGCTAAACCTGGAGCAGTAAAATGAGTCAAACAGAAGTAGAATATATAGGAGAGATAAGCAAAGAAAAATTTGACATTCTTAAAGAGCTATTCAAAAGTAAAGGCAAATTTAAAAAACAGAAACAAAGGCTTTCATTTATGTATTTTAGAGAGTTTATACCAAAAGGCCTGTCTGAGATAAAAAACGAGACTGTTGATTTGAGATTTAGAGTTACAAACAAACAACCAGAAATTATTCTTAAATATGGGCTTTTTGACGCTTCTCACGCAAGAAAAGAAATTTCCATAGAATTTGAACTAGAGGAATCAGAAAAATATATTGATTTTTTAAGTTGTTTAGGATGGAAGATTGGAGTAATTTATGCTGCAGAGACATTGGTTTATGAATATAATGAAATTGAGTTCTCTTTAGTTGAAATTAAAGATTATGGATATAATTTTGAAGCTGAAATACTCGCAGATGAAGATAAAGTTAAAGAAGCTAAAAATAAGATTGAAAAACAGCTTAATAAGTTAGAACTTAAACCTTTTGATGAAAAAGGATTGAATATACAATGTAATACAATTAATAATAAGAAAGATCTTCAATTTGATTTTTCTAAGCAGTCTTTTTCAGAAATAAAGGGAAGGTTCAAAGAGTTTTTTATTTTTGGATGATTTAGCCTTTTATGAAGAATTAAGAAGAACCTTGGCACTTAAAATGAAAACTCATAAAGAGAATCATTGGTTTTTTTATTATTAAACAACAATCTTTATTAATCTTCAAAAACTAAATGAATAATGGCTGAAAATGGGGGGAAAAATAAGAAACTTATTTATATTATCCTTGCTATTGCAATTATTTTGTTTTTAATATTTATTTTAACAAATTTAAATAATTTCAAGATTTTAGGAAAGGTTATTGAGCCGTTAAATGTGGGAATAACAGGGAAAAATGTTCAGCAAACTCTCTGCCCTGACGGGCAAGAAATAAGAGAGATTGATGGAAAAACTTATTCTTATTCATGTGACTCAACACTTTTTAATAATCAGTGTCCGGCTGGAAGCAATATCGCTTCTGACAAATATTGCAGCGAAAATAATAGGATATGCTGCAAAACAAGAGTTTCTGATGGAGGAACAAATCCTCAAA
>JACPLR010000019.1 GCA_016186425.1 Candidatus Pacearchaeota archaeon
CTATTAAAGGAAGTTATTATAGAAGAAAACTTGGTGTCTTCTATACTTCATAAAAGAAACCCTAGGCATTTTAAGAGGAAGCTTCATAAAAAAAACCTTGGCACTTAAAAGGAAAGTTTCATAAAGAAAACCATTGGTTGTCTTTATTATTTAACATAATTTTCAGCTGTTTAAATAGATTTTTCAATATAAATCAGATTAAAATAATGTGTAGCCACAGGACATATGTCCTAGGCAAAACCGAAAATTAGTTCTCGTTTAATTTCTTCGGTTTTGCATGAAAAAAGAGGACATAAGAAAAGAATATTTCAAGCTAAGAATAAAGGGGCATACAAATAATCAATGCAGAAAAATACTTCTTGCTCAATTTGGTTATGAAACCACTATAAGAACTCTTAGAAGATGGACAAACAAACTTAATAAAACTGAATGGAATTTAAAAGATAAATCAAAAAGACCGAAGACAATTCATACAAAGATAACTTTTGAAATTGAGAATAAAATTATTTCAATTAGAAACAAAACTGGCTGGGGAGAAAATAAAATTTGTGATTTTATTCCAGATGTTTCTCATAAGATTGTGAATAAAATATTGAATAAACACAATCTAACTAACCCAAATCCAAACAGAAAAAAGAGGATAAAGTATATTCGCTGGCAGAGGAAACATCCAAATTCTCTATGGCAGATGGACGTTTCAGATCAAAAAATAAAAGATAAATATTGTTTTGCAGTAATTGATGATTGTTCAAGATATTGTTTAGGATTATTTGCAATTAACAGCATGTCAACAAGCAGTATAATTCAGATACTTGACATGCTGTTTAAAACTCATGGAAAACCAAGAGAAATATTAACTGATAATGGTCCTTGTTTTGGATTAAAAAGTAAACATTCTCATTTTGATAGAGCATTAAATCGTCGAGGTATTAAGCATATCAGAACTGCAATTCATTCTCCAACTACTTCTGGAAAGATTGAGAGATTCTTTCAAACTCTTGATAAAGATTTACAATTCTGCAACAAAGATGCAGAATTGTTTCGTATGAGATACAATCATTTTAGACCTCACACAAGTTTAGAAAATAAATGTCCGAGTCAAGTTTATTTTGATTTTAGTAAGTTAATTTAGGGGTAGGACATATGTCTGGTGTGAGCACATTTAGGGGTAGGACATATGTCTGGTGTGAGCACAATCAGATTAAAATAACAAAGTTTAAAATACCCATTAAAATAGTAAGTTCAATGCGCCGGTGGTTAAATGGTAGAATTACTGGCTTCCATTAATTAAACTGTCAAAATATCAAGAAGAAACCAGTGGATCCGGGTTCGATTCCCGGCTGGCGCATTTATCATTTAATTTATAAATTAAAAATTCTCCTAAAAATCCTAATTAAAAAATTATTTTTGCTAATAAAAACAGTATTTTCATAATATTATTTTAAGTGAATTAAATATTCTTCTACTCCATCATGCCACAATTCTTTTTTGACAATTGGTAGAAACTTGGGAATATTAATTAAATCATGTTTTTCTTTCCAATTTTCTTCATTTATCCATTCATGAACTTCTCTATATTCTTTTCCAGTTCTATTCAAGCTAGATTTTAAATGTTTTTCTATTTCTGGTATCTTGACAAAATATTTTTAAGAATTAATTTTAGTTTGATAAAACATTTAATTTTACTGGAGAAGTTGTTTTTGCTTCAATTGCTTTAGTTTCAATATTTAATAACATTTCAGCCTTATTTTCAGCAAGTGTTTCCGTTGTTAAGACAATATCGCTTTTCTTTTTTGGAGTTAATTTTCTTTTTACTTCTTTGTAAACTTTTTTAAATGGCGCCCTCAAATACATCTTTACTGCTATGTAATTTTTATCTTCTGCACTCATTTTTAATCCTTCATAATAGGCGTAGAATCTCCATAAAGGAACAGTACTCTTTTTTAAAAGAGTGCTGAACGGCCTTACATTTCTTACAAAAATACCAGCCTTAATTATTGTAGAAGGAAGATGATATTTTCCATATAAAGTTATTAATGTATTTAGAGAATTATTTTTTAATAACATAATGTCGTTATTGTAAATAAATTTCTCTTGATCTTGCAACAAACCTTCTGCCTTAGCCCTTTCATACTGGCTTGTTCCAGGGAACGGAACTAAAGAGAAAATTGCAAAAGTGCACGGCTTTGGTATTTCAAACATAAACTTTAATGTCTCTAAAACAGATTCTTCAGGTTCCCAAGGATTGTCGAGTATAAGGTCGTAGTTAATTTGTATTTTATGCCTATAAGGAGAGGCAATATTTATTGCTCGAACAATATCCTTTTTCAGCCCAGCCCTGCCATGAATTTCCCAGTTAGTCTTGTCATTTATAGACTGTATCCCAATTTCCAACCTGCATAAACCTGCCTCAACAGCACATCTCATTTTATCTTCATGCATCGAATGGGGAGTTGAACTGCAGAAGAAAGGAATATCCCCAACTTCCTTTTTATATTTTTCAGAAAAATCTTTCATTTGCTCAACTGATTGGGAAAAAAAGTCATCATCTGCAAAACCAATAGTAAGGGGATATTTTAGAACAGATTTCATCTTTTTAAGTTCCTTAAATATATGGTCATTACTTCTCTTTCTAATTATTCTATACTCGGGGCTAAGTCTTTTTAACACATCATTTATGCAGAATTTGCAAGTATATGGGCATCCTCGGCTGGTAACCATAAAATAATATCTAGTATAATACTGCCTAAGCATTTCCTGATCGTTTTTGTAGTCGTCCATGCAGGCTAATTTCCCGTTAAAAATATAATATTGATCTTTTAAATTAAAAGACGGAACAGGAAGCGAGTCTAAATCTTTAACCAGGCTGCCTTGTGGATTCTTTATTATTTTCCCATCTTTTTTAGCATAGAATCCTGGAGTATGCTCGGGATCTTTATTCTCTGATAGCCTGTCTATTAATTCCATAAATGCATTTTCCCCCTCACCAATACATGCATAATCTGAATATGCAACACATTCAATTGGCTTTGCTGTAGAATGTATGCCTCCCATAGCAATCGGAGCATTTGAATTTTTCCTGATTCTTTGGATAAATTTAGTGCATGCAAGAAAAGTATTTGTCATGCATGTGAACGCAATTAAATCTGCCCCATCATAAACTTTCTTTATTTCATTATCAATTTTATCATAAAATTCTTCTGGAAAATTGCTTTGGTATACAGGTATATGGATATAATAGGAATCATGGCCCCTTTCTTTTATCATTTCATGGATTACTAGCAGTATCGGGCTTGGACTATACGTATTGCTAATAAGGACTATCTTCATTTTCCTCTTTTTAGTTTTTGGCATTTTAACTGATAGATAAGCAAGTTTTTAAGCTTTATTGTAAAAAAGACCCATTACTAATAGTTCAGTAACTAAAGATATTTAAATCTTTATTCTATTTAAAATTATGGCAAAATACAAGATAATATTTGATAGAGAAGCATGTATCGGGGCATTATCTTGTAATGTGGTCGCTCCAGAACTTTGGAAGCTGGCTGAAGATGGGAAAGTTGATCTTGAAGGAGCAACATATAACAAAGAAACGGGAAAATTCGAGTTAATTGTTGACGAGAAACATATAAACAAGCATAAAGAAGCTGCAAAAGTTTGTCCGGTTCTTAATGTAATTCTTGTAGAAGAAGTGAAGTAGCTGTTCAATTATTCTAGAGCATGCTTAAAAATCCCTTTGGGATTAGCAAAAAAGATCCGAGCAACAAAAATCCAGAGGGCATTGTTATAAAAATGCTTATTATTAAAATAATTGCCGCATACACATCAAAAAGGCTGAATATATTAAAGCTTGCAATCAATGAAATGCTTTTAACTAGCAAAATAACTGCTGAAATAAGAAGTATCTGGGAAGGAATGGGCATCTTAGCTCCAAGCAAGAGCAGCATTAACCCAAAAATTATATCTAATCCACCAAGTATTTTTACTATCATAATATTCCTAAATACAAGGGTTTTTTAAATATACTGGCACTTTCATTTCGTGGTTATTTATTAAACATTTAAATACCCATATTTTATACTATTTTATAAAGGAGAGTTCATAAAGAGAACCATAGGTGCTTTTTATAATGGAAGAAACACAAGAAGTTAAAGAGAATAAGACAAATGAAGAAGGCAGAAAAAAAAGAAACTTAAGCGAAATGTATGATAAGTATTACAAAATAGCTTTAATTGTTCCAATCATCATTCTTATTTTAAGCCTTATTTATTTATTTAATTTTACACAGCAAAATGGAGATATAATTAAGAAAGATATATCTTTAACAGGAGGAACTTCTATACAAGTTAATGCTAAAACAGATATTAATGAGTTAAAATCTGCCTTAAATAATAAATTTAGCGATGTTTCAATAAGTTCTATTTCAGATATTCTTACTGGTGAGCAGGTTGCAGTAGTAATTGAAACCAGGTCTCAGCCAGACGAAATAGCCCCAGAAATTGAAAAATATTTTGGATTTAAATTAGACTCTAAAAACAGCAGCATAGAATTTACTGGTGCGACAATAGGAGAAGGATTCTATCAGCAGCTGATGCTTGCAGTATTCTTTGCATTCTTGTTTATGGGAACTGTTGTATTTTTCATTTTTTCAAATAATAAGAAAATAAAATACTTGCTTATCTTATTATCACTTATTCCTCCAATTTTATTCTTTTTTACAAAATCAATTTCTTTAACACAGGCATTTATTCTTTCCGGAATTGTTCTCTTAATAAGTATTTATTTTTATATAAGATATAGTATCCCGAGTATGGCTGTTGTTTTTGCAGCATTTGCAGATATTGTGATGACTGTTGTAGTGGTTGACTTGCTTGGCATGGAAGTTTCAACAGCAGGAATAGTAGCCTTTTTAATGTTAATAGGTTATAGTGTTGATACAGATATATTACTGACAACAAGAGTATTAAAACATAAAGGAGAAAGTGTAAATAAAAGAATTTTTGGTTCATTTAAAACAGGAATAACAATGACTCTTACTGCTTTAGCAGTTGTTGTTATTGGCTTAATTTTAACCTCTTCGTTTTCAGATGTCTTAAATCAGATTTTTACTATTTTAACTATTGGGTTATTATTTGACATACTGAATACATGGCTTACAAATGCTTCGATGGTTAAATGGTATGTAAATCATAAAAAACTAGACTAGATAAAATGAACTTTTGAAAAAGTTTCCCAAAACCAATAAAAATTAACTAAAAGATAAAATGATAAAATTAACATGGAGAATATGGGCTTTAGTAATCTTACTAGCCCTTTCTATATTGTCTATATTTAGCTTTCCTCCTTTGTTTTTGTCAAGTGGAGTTATCGTAAAAAGTGTGGAAGTTAACTCTACTGTTTTTAATGAAGGTTTAAAACAAGGAGAAATAATAAAATCAATTAATAATCAGCCAGTAAATAATTTTGAGGATTATTCTAAGATAATTGCCCCATTAAATAACAAGACAAATGAAAGTATTAAATTGGTTATTATCACAAATAAGAATACATATTCATTCTTTAATCAGGGTTCCTTGCAAATAATTGTTGGCAATGTTCCCAAAACAACTTTAAAAACAGGCCTGGATCTTCAGGGAGGTGCAAGAGCCCTAGTTGCTCCAGAAAAACAATTAACAAATAGCGAAATGCAGGATTTAATAGCAGTTAGCAATGAAAGATTAAATGTTTATGGGATAAGCGATGTTGTAATAAAAAAAGTTAGTGACTTGACAGGAAATAATTATATGTTAGTTGAAATTGCAGGAGCAACTCCAAATGATTTAGAGTCTTTAATAGGGCAGCAAGGCAAATTTGAGGCAAAAATAGGAAATGAAACAGTATTTGTTGGAGGGAATAAGGATATAACTTACGTTTGCAGAGATGATGCAAGCTGTGCAGGTATTGAAGCGTGTAATGTAGTTCAGGGCGGAGAATTATGCAATTACAGATTTGTTATTCACCTAAGCGAAGACGCTGCAAAAAGACATGCAGATATTACAAGTAAACTTTCTGTAAATTCTTCATCACTTACTGCAGGAGATAGATATCTTGAGAAACAAATTGATTTTTTTGTTGATGATAAACTCTCAACATCACTTTACATTTCTGAAGATCTAAAAGGAAAAGTAACAACACAAATACAGATTCAGGGAAGCGGAACAGGTGCTGATAGAAATTCAGCAATTCAAAATGCAGAAGATTCAATGAAGAAAATGCAGACTATTCTTATTACAGGAAGCTTGCCGTACAAACTAAATATTGTCAAGTTGGATACTATTTCTCCAGTACTTGGAGAGAGATTTAATTATTTAATTTTACTGACTGGACTGGCAGGATTGGTTGCAGTAGCTATTATAATTTTTGCAAGATATAGAAATTTCAAAGCTTCCATGGCTTTGCTCTTCACAAGCTTTTCAGAAGTAGTAATTATTTTAGGAGTAGCTTCGTTGATTAAATGGAATTTAGATCTGCCAAGCATTGTAGGGATACTAGTAACTATTGGAACAGGAGTTGACCAGCAGATAGTTATCCTTGATGAATTCAAATCAAAAAGAATTGAAAGCACAAGAGAAAAACTAAAAAATGCTTTATTCATAGTTGTTTCAGCATTTTTCACAGCAGTTGTTTCCCTTATCCCATTATTCTGGGCAGGGGCAGGGTTGTTAAAAGGATTTTCAGTTACAACAATTATCGGTTTAACAATAGGAGTTTTAATTTCAAGGCCAGCATTTGCAGATATGCTTAAATTTCTAGGGGAAAAAAATACTTAAAAAATGCTTCCTAAAACTCACATTATTTTAGGTTTAATCTTCGCTTTAGTTTTCTGGTATTTATTTCCACAAATAGGTTTTCTTGGATTTGTAATTATTTTCGCTTCTTCTGTTTTAATTGATGTAGATCATTATTTGTTCTATGTTTGGCTTAAAAAAGACTGGAATTATTTTCATGCTAAAAAATGGTTTATGATTAAAACAATGGAATTTAGAAAAATGACTAAGGAAAAAAGAAAAAGGCTAGCAAAAGCAGTTCCATGTATTTTTCATGGAATTGAAGCAGTAATTATTCTACTAATCTTATCATTTTTTTCAAATATCTTCTTTTTTATCCTTATAGGTTTTTTATTTCATGAGTTTCTTGATTTAATTGGCATTATATATTGGGGCTATGACTTGAATCATATACTTTCTCAAACACATAATATTTTAAACTATAAAAAAGAAAAAGATATTTATGGAAAAAAAGGTGCAAGAGACTGATAAAAAACTATTTATTTTTATCCTTTCATATAACCATAGAAAAACTATAATGGCCCTTCTGGATAGAATACCAAAGGAAACATGGGGGAGGGTTTCTGAAGTGCTTATTGCAGATGACTGTTCTAAAGACGATACTGTCGAAAGAGCTATTGAATATAAACGACAAAAAAATCTAAAGAAATTGACAATAATAAAACACGAAAAAAATAAGGGATATGGGGGAAATCAGAAATTCTGTTATAATTATGCCATAAGTAAAGGATATGATATAGCTGCAATGCTACATGGAGATTTGCAATATCCTCCAGAGCATATACTTCCTCTTTTTAATCTTTTTAATGATCCGGGCGTTGGAATGGTGTTTGGGTCAAGAATGACAGGAAAGCCGCTAAAAGGCGGTATGCCACTCTATAAATTCCTTGGGAATATATTTCTTACTAGTGTTGAGAATATAATTTTAAGAACAAGGCTATCAGAGTTTCATTCAGGATTCAGGCTTTATTCTACTATGGCATTAAAAAAAATACCATTTAATAAAAATTCTGATAATTTCCATTTTGATAGCGAGATAATAACTCAAATGATCATAGCAAAAAAGAAAATAGCTGAAAGACCAATACCTACATTTTATGGCGATGAAAAATGCAATGTCAATTCAATAAAATACGGACTTAATGTATTAAAGGTTATGTCCCATTATATACTTCATAAAACAAATTTAAGAATATACGAAAAATTTGATATAAAAAATCAGTTTTAATTTGAATATAGAAAGTTTTATAAGTAAAATCTATTCTAAAAAAAGATTAAAATGTCATTTAAATTAAGAAATGTCAAAGTAAATTTCCAGAGCACTTTATGGGTTAGTGAAAAATCTCCAGAAAGTAAATTATCAAGTTTTCTAACGAGTCTATTAGAACCATTTCCTAAGGAACTAGGTTATGTAGTTAATAGTTTGTATAGGGAGAATTCTAATTCTCTTGAATTTATTTGCGATTATTATCAACCGAAATTTGAAAGGATTACGGACGATAAATCTCTTTTACAATTAGAAAAAGAAGGGTATGAGCTTGATGTTGATCCAACAAAGAATAGAGCATTAGTAGGTTTTACTAAAGATAAAGGTAAAACTTGGCTTTATATTGCACATGGTTATGAAATATTTGCTTATGAAGGGCACATGTTAGCTCTTGGTTTGCCCACTAATGCCTTGAGTTTTAAAGCAGGAGAATGGAACTATCCTGGACCAAGGTTAGATGATAAACTATCTCAATTAAGAGAATATGATTTTTTAAGAATAGTCCCCCATCCTCTTGCAGAAATTTCAATTTTCCAAAGATTTCTTTTAAGGGCTTTTAGGGATCCTTCTAGATATTTTGGATTGACAGAGAGTGTTATAAGAGAACATGCCGGAGAGTTTGATGCTTTAGAAGGATATAGTTTAAGCATGACTCCCGCCCAGATTCGAAGAGTTCAAGATTTAGCTAAAAAACTTGACTTACCTTTAGTATGTAGTAGTGATACGGGCATTTCTGATTATTCTAAAGAAGTTTACACTTTAATCCAAGAAATAGATTTTTCATCTATGGAAAAGGTTAACGAAAGCATTAGAGAGCAACTGAGATCAGGCAATATTATTTTACATAGAGGCTACCAAATATCTAAATCACAAGTCGCTAAAGAGAGAATGAAACACCTTTTATTGAATGTTGCTGGAGGAGTAATGGTTGGAAGTAGGCAAAATTTTTAACTTTTATTCTAAATATCTTTCTTACAAACATACATCATAATACTCGTGGATTTTTTTGAGGTAAATAACAAAGAAGATCTGATAATTAAGTATAAACATAGGTTTATTGCAATAAGAAGATTTGCCTTTATATTGCTAATTTTTGCTTGTTTTGTTTTTTTGAAAAGTTTTACTGTTAAAATTGTAAGCTTTCTTTCAATCAAACTTCCAATGGGTTTTTCTTCAATAATACTAAATCCGGAATTAACAAGCTCTTTTTTAAATTCATCAGGTTCAAACCGTCTATAATGCTCTACAAATTCGTCATCAATATCCCAATATTTCATATGAACCGGAATGGTTAGGATTAAAAAACCGCCATCCACTAAAACTCTATACATTTCCTTTAATGCAGAGTTGTAATTCTTCACATGTTCTAATACTTCAGAACATAAGATTATCTCGAAACTTTTAGCCTTCTCATTTATCTTTGTAATACTTCCAACTTTAGCTTTATAGCCTATTGAATTAAGAAAATGCACTGCTTCTGGAGAGATGTCAATAAACAGGGTTTTTTTTGGTTCGGGAGAAACAGGAGATATGCCAGACCCAATATCTAATATTTTTTCGCTAGAAAACTTATATCTATCATACAGTTTCCTTATCCAAAATTTTCTATTCAAGTAATTAAACATATGATTCTTTATTTTTATATATCTTTTATCTTTAAAAAATTCCCTGAATTTTTCTTCCATTATTTTTTATTATTAGCAAACCTTAATAAATATATATGGTATGAATTAATATGGAAAAAGAAGTTTTAGAACATAAAAATAAAGAAGCAGGCACTAGAAAAAAATCATTTATCAATGTGAAATTTGATAAGTTCCTAGGGAGCGTAATTGATATTGCTTATTCTAAGGATAAGTATATTGAAAGATGGCTCATTATTTTGTTAGTTATTGGATTTATATTAAGGTTAATTGCATCTCTTAATTTGGGGGTTTTGGCAGATGATATGGTTTACGCATCCCAAAGTGCAGGAATATGGTCTGCAAAGATACTTTCAACACACTCCAATCCACCATTATTTTTTTATTTAACTGATTTATCGTATAAAACCTTCGGTTATACGACATTTGCTTCAAGGTTTTGGGCGCTAATTCCAGGAACTCTTCTTATATTCTTATCCTTTCTTATTTCAAAGAGATTATTCAATAAGGAAATTGCCCTATTTACCGCTTTTTTTGTAACATTTTCAACATTTTTAATAAGAATGAGTTTCACAGAAATGTCTCTTTTAGTGTTATTCTTCTCAATGTTCGGAGTTTATTCTGGGATGTTATTTTTGGAATCAAGAAAAAATAAATTCTTGTTTTTATCAGCTTTTTCATTTGGCTTAGGAGTTTTAACAAAATACAATGCCCCTTTCTTCATCATCGCTTTTTTAGTCTATTCCGTATATTTTTTAAAAGATAAAAAAGAAAAGATTGTAACTAAGAAGAATATTTACCAATTAACTGCATTTTTGGCCATTATATTTGTTTTTGCATTGCCATTTTTGGCATTCAACTACCTACTATACAAGGATAGAGGGCTTACAGATGTTTATTTCAGCAGGATCATCCAAACCGAGAAAACCCAGGAGTTTTATGCCGGGCTGGCAGGACAGGAAAGAAGTTTTTTTGATAATGCCTTGAATTTTGACAGTTACGGGAATACAACCCTTGTTTACCGATCTGATTTAATATTATTTATTTTTGCAGTTTTGGCGTAGTCTTGCTATTTAAAAATAAGGAATTTTATCATCTCAAATTTATTGCGATATTTTTGATAATCCCCTTTATTCTACAGTCTCCTGGTAGCCCATTGCCAAAACATTTTATCTTTATGCATTTTTTGTTTGCAATTCCTGCAGGATACGGGATAAATTTTATATATAAAAAAGCAAGCAAAAACTATTTGAGAGGAGCTTTAATAGTTTTAGTTTTATTATTCATGATAGCTAATATAGGAAACCATTATAGCACACCTCAATCTTATATAACTCCAAGCGCAATATCAGAGGCAAAATCATACATAAGTGAGAATCTTAAACAAAATGATTTGATTGTTCTAGATCCTAGAATATATACTTCCCAGGCCACATGGATTTCAACACCAAATCATTTTTTGAATTCAATTCAGTTCATTGAGTTTTATAATTATAATCTAAACCTTTCAGAACAGATTAAAACTCCTATAGATGTTTATTTTATTGAATGCGCTAAAGATGATTGCGGATGGGGCACTATTAAAGACCAGCAAGCGTTAAATATTACCTCTGAAAGTTTTTTTAGCGAAATAAATAAAATTTCGCGCCCGGTAAAAACTATTAAGTCTCACGCATATGGAAAAAATGAATTCTTATCAAAAAAAATAGAACATCCAGAATTTATTATTTACAAGCAGTCAATTATGCTTAATCCACAACTAGTTGAAACTATAGATTTTTCAAATGAGTTTTATTTTGTTCCATACTTGTATAAAGACATGTCAAGATACGTGTTTAAGTACGAAATGAAAACTTTGTCTGATAGAATTTTAGCAAAAATAGCTTATTTTGTCTTAATATTGGCTATTTTAAGTGCCATGATATTTTTTATTATATTCATCTTATACTATATAAATAAAGGCTTAAATATATTTTAAAATGAAACAAGAAGAAAAGAAAATAAACGCTTCTTTAAAGCTGCTCGTAAAAACTTCTATCATCGTATTTATAGGAGTAGTATTGTCAAAGGCCTTTACTTATTTGTATAAAGTAATAATCGCAAGGCAATTTGGGCCAGAAATTTACGGAATTTTTTCTCTAGCAACAGTCATTTTATCTTTTTTTATTACCGTCTCATTTTTAGGTTTATCTGAAGGGCTTTTAAGATATGTTGCAATATATCGCGGAAAAAACCAAATTAAACAAATAAGGTATTTAATTAAAGTTTCAATGTCTATCCTGGCTGTTTCTAGCTTTTTATCTATGGCCTTGCTTTTTATTTTAGCGGATTTTATATCGGTTAATCTATTCCATAATGCAGAACTCTCTACCTTCCTTAAGGTTTTTAGTTTAATTATTCCAATATCTGTAGCATCAGGGATATTTCTTTCATTGATAAAAGCGTATGAAAAAATTAGTGCATATTCTTTTATAGTTAACATATTGCAGAATGTATCCAGAGTTTTGCTGCTTGCCATATTTATTTTTATCGGGCTAAACAGCGAATCTATTATTTGGTCTTATTTCTTAAGTGTACTATTAATAACAATTATTTCTTATATAGTATCCAAAAGGTACATTCCAGAAGCATTTGGTATTGTTAATCTTCAAAAAGGTCGGAAAACTAAAGTAGTTAGCGATTTAATTGGCTATTCTTGGCCGTTAATCTTTTTAGGCGTGATTGGCAGCTTATTTTTTTGGATAGACTCTTTAATAATTGGATATTTTATTGATGTTGCTAATGTCGGGTTTTATAATGCTGCGTTTACAATTGTTTCCTTATTTGGAATAGCCCCGGAATTATTTATGCAACTTTTTTTTCCTTTAATCACGAAAGAATTCGCCAAGAATAATACCAATCTTATAAAAGAGATAAGCAAGCAGGTAAATAAATGGATTTTTATAATGAATTTGCCGCTATTTGTCATTATTTTTCTCTTTCCAGGGGCAGTAATTAATTTGTTATTTGGATCTGAATTTACAATTGCTGATAACACTTTAAGGATTTTATCCATTGGAGGTTTTTTTTCATCGCTTACATTAGTTTTAACTAATTTATTGTCAATGAAGGGAAAATCAAAAGTTATTTTAATAAATATCTCCTTAGCATCTTTAGCTAATTTAATTCTGAATATTTTTCTAGTCAAAAAATTCGGAATGCTTGGTGCTGCCATATCAACTTCTTTAGTGTGGATAATCCTGGGCATAATTCTTTTTATTGAGGTAAAAAAATACCTTAATTTTGCCCCTATAAGAAGAAAAATGATCAAAATATCAATTATTTCATTATTTCCAATATTAGTCTTGTTTTTTACTAAAAAACTCGTTCCGCTTACTAGGTTTAATGTAATGTTATTAGGAGCATTATTCTTTTTGATTTATTTAACCCTAATTTTAATATTTGAGGGATTTGATAAGCATGATAGAACGGTGGTAGAGGCGGTAAAAAATAAATTATTCGCCATAAAAAATTCGAGCATAGCCAATTTTAATATATTAAATAGAAGATAGCAATCTTTATATACGCTCCTTAAATTTTAAATTAATGGAAAAGAGGAAAGTTGCTCTTATAACTGGGATATGCGGCCAAGATGGTTCGTATTTGGCAGAATTTTTGTTAAGTAAGGGATATATAGTTAGAGGTATTTTAAGGAGGTCGAGCAATCCAAATACTCAGAGACTAGATCATATACTAAAGAAGTATAATTATAGCCATGATCCAGAATGCCCGCTTATCTTAGAGTATGGAGATTTAACAGATGCCTCAAGCGCGAGAAATATTCTTGAAAGATACAAGCCCGATGAAATTTATAATTTAGG
>JACPLR010000017.1 GCA_016186425.1 Candidatus Pacearchaeota archaeon
ACAATTACAAGAAGCCACATATGAGTTTAACAAATGGAAAGCTTAGAACTCCCTATCAAGCTTTCCTAGAAAAACAGAGAAAAGAATAAAAACAATGAATAACTTAAATCAGCGAGGTAACATTAATAGAGGATATTACAATTTTTAATATATTATAATAATGTATTTATTTATGAATCACTCTAAATAATCTTATCTTATTCACCCAGAGCATTTTTTCATCTTCATTATTATTGGGATGCTCTGTACTTATTCCCAAAAAATAAACTTTATTTTTCCCTTTATCTACTTCAGGAGCGCTAGAAGTAAGGGAGGTAATATAACCACCAATAAGCCTTTCATCTGAATTAGCATAAACAACTTCAATGAAATCTCCTACATGCAAGCTTTTTACAATTAATGGAATTCCATCCTGCCCAATAGAATTATTTATCCATTCAGTCATTTTTCATCTCTTTTTTACCTTATAAATTTAATAAAATCCATTTCTCTTTGAATCATAGATTAATGATCCTACTAGAATATTATCTGGGCTTACTCTACTTTCAGGAACATCATCAACTCCGTAAATAAATGAATTAACTACGTGATTATCTGAACTAACATTATCATTTAATGGACTATAACCAAATAATCCTCTAAGATAATTAACAATAGTCCTTTTGATACTTGGTCTTGGTTGTTTTTTAGCTTCTATTTCTAGTTTAGATTCATCTATCATAAAACTTCATAATTCTTAAGGTATATAAAATTATATATTATTAATTTGAAAGCAAAAATATATTATATTTATATTTATTAACCAGTTCAATAGCTCTAGCGAATAAATGAGGTAAAGATATGGCATGATTTCAGACCTTTTTGAATCTGTACAATAATAAATTTCTCGTTTAGAGAAATTTGGCCTTATTTAATAGTAGATTAAATATCTATTTCACTTTTTATAATTTATGTTAAATTAGAATTTCTTGAACTTAGTTGTCAATTCCAAAAGATCAACCTGTCCTAAGAAAGCTGCCCTGCAGCAATATCTTTCCAATCCTAGCTCATCCATTACTTTACCAGGCTCTTCGCCAGCTTCGACACGTTTTTTAAAATCTTCATGCAAATGAGCAATAGGCTTGCCACAAGATACACAACGAATTGGAATTATCATAATTTATTCATAAGAAGAAGGTTTAAAAAGCTTTCCACAATATGAAAAACATAAGAAAATGAAACATGAAATAGAACTGAAAAATGTAACAAAATATTATTATATGGGGGAAAATGTAGTGAAAGCTTTAGATGGAATTAGTATTCATATTGAAACAGGAGATTTTGTTGCAATAATGGGTCCCTCGGGATCGGGGAAGTCAACAGGCATGAATTTAACAGGAAGCCTGGATTATGCAACAAAAGGAGAAATATACTTAGATGGAATGAATATTGAAGAACTTTCAAAATCTGAATTAGCGCAAGTTAGGGGGAAGAAAATCGGATTTATATTCCAGAGTTTTAATCTAATTCCTAATTTAACAGCTTTGGAAAATGTAATGCTTCCAATGACTTTTCAAGGCATTGATAAAGATGAGAGAAAAGAAAGAGCTGGAAAGCTTCTTGAAAAAGTTGAGTTAAAAGACAGGGAAGATCACTATCCTAATCAGCTTTCCGGCGGTCAGCAGCAAAGAGTTGCAATTGCAAGATCCTTGGCAAATGATCCTGAAATAATTCTTGCAGATGAGCCAACTGGAAATTTAGATACAAGAACAGGAGAGATTGTTATTGAATTTCTTGAAAAATTAAATAGTGAAGGCAAAACAATAATTATGGTTACTCATGATCCTAATCTGGCACAGAAACATGCCAGAACGATTTATTGGCTGAAAGACGGGAAAGTTGAGAAAGTTACTAAGAAGATTAAGGGAAAGTGGGTTGTTGTAAAGTGATTAAAAAATGAACTTTTTTAATATAGTGCTATTTTTAGAGCAATATGTTATAAAGATATCGGCCTTTTTTGGCCACCATATTAGGATTCAGCCATTCCCCATAATAATTCAAAATGTTTTCTGTAAGTTTCAGCCATTTCTTTATTTTTTATTAGAATAACTAATGGTTTCTCTTTAGCAATATGATTCATAACATAATTTCCAAAAATTGTTGTGGTAACTTCACTTTCATAATCTACATATCTCGTGTCTATTGTTTTTATTTTGGTCATTGGATGATCTTTATATTTTCTAGAGGTAATTATTCTTCCTTTCATCCCTTGTTTAATGAGTTCTTTAGTTAATGCTGGAGATTCATATAGATAATCATAAGCTCTTCCAGTGGCGCCGAAAGAGAGCATTTCTTTATGTTTTCTAAACAAGTTATACATATTTCTAATTGCTTCTTTGCCTTCGTAAACATTAACTTCTTGTTCTATAGCTTTGCCCTTTTCCATTGTTTTTAATTTAGAAACTAATTCTTTAACAAAGATTTCTTTTTCTTTTATTGAATTAAGCAAATTTGAAGGATCCGTTGCTTTGAAAAACTTCTTATCTGATTTTTTTACATAGTTAACAAGTCCCTTCTCAATCAAATGATTAAGCACTGTATAAGTAAGAGTTCTATCCATCCCTATCCTTTTAGAAACTTCATTAGCAGATTGTTCCCCATATTTCAATAGTTGGATAAAAACTATTGATTCGTTTCCAGTCAAACCAGCCTTTCTTAGTGGTTCTTCAAATTCCATACAGGGGGAAGAGAAATACACTATAAAAATGTTGTTATTAAAGATAACAACTTAAGTATATAAACTCATAATTTAGTGAAAAATTATGGGAATGAGAATAACTTTGGGAACAATAGAAGGAATAATCGGAGAAGGAAAAGTATCTCATTTAGGAAGAGCGACTTTTAGGAGAAAGGACTCCTTTTCAAAAGTATTAGTAGTTAGTCTACCTAACGAAAGAAGAAATGTTGAAATGCCTGAAGAAGCACCGTTCTATAATCCCTTAGATGGCACAAATGATAAACATATTCAAAGAGAAGCAAGTATAAATTTTATTTCTTTTGTAGAATCTTTTCTAAGAAGGGAGGGGTTATATCTTGCTGAAGTCTCTTATAAACCTTACAGACTTCATTTTGATTTGCCCTTTTCAGAAAGATTAGAAGGAGAGTTATATCAAAATGGAAAATAATTCTTTAAGAAAGCATTATCGAGAAATGGCCAACGATATTAGAAGAGATATCAGGGATAGCAAACATGGTTTGTTAAAACTTGCAGGTATAGAATTAATTCCTCTAGTTATGGGGGCAACCCTTGGAGGAATTGGCAGAGTTACTGGACAACACTATATTCCTGCTGTGCCTATCGGAATGGATTTAATGATGAATGCTACAGGGTACACTTCTGCAAGAGGTTTTTGGGGTTTAGCTAAGTATGGGTTGGGAGTAGCATTGCCTTATATTGATAAGGTTTATTTGGCAGCTCAAACGTTATCAGATAAACTATAATATGGTGGCCACTTTTGACCGGAGTATTATAAATATGGTGGACATTTGGTCATTTTAATTAACCTACTTTCTTTATATATTATTCCTCATACATTTAACATTTAACTAAAACAATAGAAAAGTTTATATATTAGTTCTTATACATTTAACTATGAAAACTGAACAATTATTAAAAGAACTTGAAGGCATTAAAACAATTAAGATAATCCAGGACAGGTTTAATATAGACAGGGCTAGAGCAATTTACCTTGTGTATCGACTTAGAAAAAGGGGGTATGTGAAGACAAAGTATGCTTCTGATAAGATGAGGGTCTATTACATTAATAAAGCAAACAAATTAGAGGGAACTAGTTATATTGAAATTATAAACAAATATGCTCCTACAGCTGGAATAAAATTAGCTGATTATGGAGATTATATAATTTACGGCAAAATTCCTAGCATTGAAGAAACACTTATTTATGCAATAAAACGTAGAAGTGTGAGATATGTTATAGCTTGCTTGTCATTATACAGGCAAATAAAGGATTGGAGTCATTTGTAAAAAAAAAAAAAAAAAGAGAATTTAATTAGAGAGATTGCAGCACTATATGATATTGCAAGGCTTATAATTCCTAAAACAAGAAAAATGCCAAAAAGATTCAAAAATCTTGCAATGCCGAAAAAGGGAGATAAATATAAATATATTATTGGAAAATTTGACTCAAGGGATTTTAAAGATATTGAAAAAAAGTGGAGGGTTTATATTCCATTAAACTGGGCAGATTTGGAGGAATATAAATATCAATAAAATGACAACAATAGAAATGCAACAAAAACTCTTTCTTGATTTGGCGAGGGTGATAAATAAAAAAATTATAGTTTATGCTATTGGCGGAACAGCTATGATGTTTTTAGGGCTGAAACCCAACACAAATGATATAGACTTGGTTTTTATGGATGAAAAAGACAGGAACCTCTTTAAAGAAACTGCTAAATCACTTGGATATAAAGAATCCAATGCCCAGGTAGTATATGGGGGTAAGCCAAATAAACCTATCATGATAAGTTTAGAAGACGCAAGACTTGATTTATTTTTATTAGAGGTAATTAATACGAGATTCTCTGAATCTATGGTAGCGAGAGCATCACAAATTCATCAATTTGACGAAAATTTAATAATAAAAATCGCAGATATTCATGATATAATAATTATGAAATGTGCTACTGGCAGGGCTAAGGATGAAGAGGATATAGTGAGTATTTTAAAAAACGCTAATGTTAATTGGGATATTTTAATTAGTGAAGCTGAAAACCAAGTTAGTTTAGGGAATGAAATTGCTATTCTTGGATTAGGAAATGTTTTTGAGACTTTAAATAATAAAAATAAAGCAATTATCCCAAAACAGGTCTTAGACAGGCTTTGGAGCTTGCTGAACAGGCAGGTAAAACAGGTTGATAAAAAAGATAAAAGGAAGAAAAAGGGAAATTAAAAGTATTAATAAACAATTTATTAAATATATCATTAATATGAGATACTTTAATTTAACCTGCTATTAAATTATGTTAAATAATAAAAGACACCTAGGGTTTCTTTTATGAAGCTTCCTCTTAAAATACCTAGGTTCTCTTTATGAGCTCTCCTTAAAAATGAATTTAGTGTTGTGTAGATTCAAAAAATGTTCTTGAAATATCATAATAACCTTGCTTGAGAATATACAACTTTAGAGCGGTTTGCAATTAATAAAAATAAACAATCGGCCAGTAACTCTTTGATTGATTAAACTCTTGCTTTCAAAATCTAAGCGCCTTCGGGCGCTTACTTCAACGCACCCCACGAACCCCACTGTCGAAATGAAGGAACCAGTTGCTGCCATTAAGCTCAGACCTGTTGTCAAGCCTGTTGAACCACAACTGACTAGCATGATCTCCAATTTTATCAGTATATTCTTGTTTATCTAATTTAATAGAGATATCCTTAATTTCAAATCTAGAATTTAATAAAAAATCTCCATAATTTTGAGCTCTTTTACTTTTTTCAGCATCTGTTCCTTTTTCTCCTCCAAAAAACCAAAGCCCGTATTTATCAGAACCTAAAGAATCTGTAGGCATTTTTATGAGGCCACCTTTATCTAAATCAGAGTTTTTAACTTTTAATCCTTCTTCTCTTCCTTTTTCAATATCTTCTTTTTCTAAACTAGTATATTCTCCTGTTTTATGAGCTTCAGTTGCTTCTCTCGGATGCAAGTATGGCAATCCTGTTCTTAAAAGACGTGTATTGTCTCTTCTAAGATATAAAGGCCCTTCTTTAACCCAATTGCCATTATTAGAGCAAAAAGCATTTTCTCCTTCCTGAATTCTCAATCTAGCATTTTCGTCTGCAGAAGGAATATAAAATCCTTCAATTTCTATTAACTCTTTTCCTGCATCAAAAGGAGCTTCATAACATATAGAAGCTAAAGTAATAACTCTTGGAATTACTTGATCTACTAATTTATATTGAGTTTGAGTTGCTGTTTCCATGCTTTCTTGCAGATTTTTAATTATTTAAACTTTTCCTTAATTTTTAACTTCTTAATGGTAACAATAAAAAGATTTATAAATAGGCTTTTGTTGTGAGAAAAAGGAGAAAAAATAAGAAAATGGAAAGCAGAACACAAAATAATCCGGGAGAAGAAATCAAAACAAATTATCCTATAGATTTTTCTAGAGTGAAAGTTGGAGATAGTGTAACTTTACATGGCTTAACTCATAGATTTGAAGGTTTGATATATGATTCAGCTTTAAGCATGCCTTATATTGAAACATCAAGAAAAACAAAGCATGGAACTGAAAGATATCTTTTAAAAATAGATGGTGATGAAATTAGAATCTTGGCTTATGATGAACGAGTTGTTAGAGGAGAAAGAGGAGATTCTGTTACAGATAGAAATTTAATGATTGGTCTAGAATTCACAAACTTATTAAACCAAATTCCAACTACTTTTATATTCAGCCAAGAAGGAGGAGAGAGATAAAATGGAAACAATACCAAGACCAGAAGGCTATATGGAAAATCCATATAAGGGAGATGATGGAAGAGATTATCATAATCCTGAAGATTTAGCAAGAGCAAATGAAGAATATAGAAGATTTTATTCTCAAAAAGAAAGGGATTTATCAGATAAATTATTACCTAAAAATTAAAATGACCTCACAAAAAATATTATCCATATTTGTATTAACTTTTTTAGTAATTATAATTGCAAGCCTAAGCTTTGCATCTGCAATAACTGTAAGTTCTTTAACTCATAGTAAATTATATCCTGGAGAGCAGGCAACAATAAGCCTAAGCATCAAGAACACTTTAAATGATGATGTTGAAGATGTTTCTATGAATTTGCTTTTAGAAGAGACTAATTTTATTTCAGTAGGCGGAAGTGAGGAAAGTGTTGATGAAATAAGAGAAGATAAAGACAAGAGTTTTGATTTTACACTTAAAGCTTCGCAAGATATTGCTCCTGGAGATTATAATATTCCTTATGTAATTAGTTATACTGATCCTGACCTAGATGCACAAGGAAAGAAAGTTGAAAAGAAAGGAAGTATTGGAATTACTGTAAGCGCTAGAACAGAATTAGATTATATCGCATCTGCTGATAATCCGGTTATTGGCCAGCAGGGAAAAGTAAGCTTGAAAATTGTAAATAGAGGTTTTGGAGATGTTAAATTTGTTTCTGTTAAAATAAAACCTCAACTTCAGAGTTTTACATTATTATCAAGTGAGGATGTTTATATTGGAAATATTGATTCAGATGATTTTGAAACAGCAGCTTATGATGTACTATTCAAAGATCAAAATGCAAGATTAAAAGCAAGTGTTGAATACAGAGACTTTGATAATAAAAAGTTAGTTGAAGAAATTGACCTGCCATTACAAGTTTATACAAGAGAAAAAGCTTTAGAGCTGGGAATAATTAAAAAGAATAATACCTGGATGTATGCAGTTGTAATTGTCATAATTGTTATTGCTTGGTTTGTTTATAGAGCAATAAGAAAGAGAAGAAAGAAAAAGCAAAAGGAGGTAAATTAAAATGGAAAGAAGAAATTATGAATTAATTATTGAAAAGCTTAATCAGGGAGAATTAAGTCATGGAGATTTAATTGGTCTTAATGGAGTAGTTGCTAGGATACAAAAAAGAAAAGGCGGACCTGGAGCGGATACAAGAGCAACTATTGTAGAACAAACAAGTATTGAACCTCCAGTAATCTCAGAAGCAGTTTATAGTGCTAGAGGAAAATTGAATCCAAATCCAACTATAACAAATATTAAACTTGGAGAGGGGGAATATTTGGAATATGGTTTAATATTACGTGAAGCTGGTAGATGGAAATATGAAGGTCAGGAGGCATAAATGAACACTATAAAATTGGATAAAGGGCAAGAAGAATTAAGGGAAAGGCAAGAAAGATTGACAAATTTATTATATTTACATAAATTGAGTTCTCAAACAATAACAGAAGGAATTGAAGCATATAAAATTCGTTATGGAGAAGATGAATTTCTAGAACAATTTGAAGGTATTTTTAGAGGAGAATATTCAAAAGAATCTCGTCAGGAGGCAGGAAGATGAGTGAGGAAAGAGAAATTCATGTTGCAAGCAGTTTAATTACATTAATGGATGCATTATCTGAAAAAACAAGAGAGGTAATTAATTCTGATAATGAAAGAGAAGTTGTAAGATATGAAGAAAAAATTGATTCTCTAATTTTAATTGCTGGGAGTCTCTTAGAATCTCCTGAAAATTTTAAATTATTTGATGCAAAATATGAAAATATAAAAGAATATATGTCTGCTTATTTTATTGAAAGAGCTAAAAGATTTAATACACAAAGAGCATCTCAGGAGGCATAACCTCCATGATAATTGATTATCTTGTTCTGGCATTGAAAAGTCTTAAGCACAGAGGGTTGAGAACATGGCTTACAATGCTTGGTATTTTTATTGGAATTGCGGCAGTTGTTTCTCTGATTTCTCTTGGAGCTGGATTGCAGGCAGCAATCACAGGCCAATTTGGAGGATTATCTGTTAATACACTAACAATTTCAAATGCTGCAACAGCTTTCGGTCCTCCTGGAAGCACTTCTATAAAAAAATTAAATGAACATGATTTGGATATTGTCAAAAATACAGATGGAGTGAAATTAGTTGTTACAAGACTTATCAGAATAATCAAGTTTGAGTATAATGACAATACTGAATTTATTTATATTGCAGATATTCCTGAAGAAAAAGAGCAAATGGATTTTGTTTACAAAGTTGCTAATTTCAAAGCTGAAAAGGGCAGAATTCTAAATAGTAATGATCATGGTAAAGTTTTGCTTGGAAGTGAGTTTCTAGGCAATCGGTTTGGAAAAACAATTGAACCTGGAAGCAAAGTAAAAATCAATGGAAAGGAATTTGAAGTTGTTGGCATTGCACAAAAAACAAGCAATTTCATCTTTAATGGCGCGATAATTATGCTGAATGATGATATGGAAGAGCTTCTTGATATTAATGATGATATTGATTTAATTGTTGCACAAGTTGAAGATACTGATGAAATAGAGGAAGTTGCTAGTGAAATTGAAAGAAAGTTCAGAAAAGACAGGAATGAAAAACCAGGAGAAGAGGATTTTTCTGTTCAGACTCCTTTAGAAGCTCTTTCAGCAGTTAGCACTGTTCTTAACATTGTAAACTTAATTGTTATTGGTATTGCAGCTATATCTCTTTTAGTCGGAGGTATCGGAATTATGAATACAATGTACACTTCAACTTTAGAAAGAACAAGAGAGATAGGAATTATGAAAGCTGTTGGAGCAAAGAATAAAGATATTTTATTAATATTTCTTATAGAAAGTGGTTTGTTAGGTTTGGTTGGAGGAGTTATAGGAGCAGCTTTAGGATTAGGATTAGCATTTGCTGCTTCAAGTGCTGCTGGAAATTTTCTTGGAGGAATTGACCTAAAGGTAACACTATCATGGCCTTTGTTAATCGGCTCGGTTGCATTTTCATTCTTGCTTGGAATTTTCTCAGGACTTCTCCCAGCGGTGCAGGCAAGCAAACTAAAACCAGTGGAGGCGCTGAGGAAATGAGCAGATATTCTAGTTTTAGAAAACATTTCTTTGATAATGAAGAAGCTTTTGTAAAGTTCTTTAAGAAACCTAGAGAAAATCCATTTGTTAAACATGAAATTGAACATGCTATTCAAGCTCAAAAACTAGGGTATCAAATATTATATGTTATACAAACTGGAAGACTGGAAGAATGGGGTTGGGATGTTATACTCCAAGCTGGAGTTAAAGTTCTTGGAGATGTTTTATTAGAAGATATGATAAAAATATCTTCTGCTCCAAAAAATCCAAGTGAGGGTGATTTGGCAATAATACAATACTGTCAAGATGAATTAAAAAATGGAGATAAATATTTTGATTCTCATAAATTTCTGGCAAGTATGGAGGCATTAAAAAATGATCACAGACTATTTTGACATTGCATGGAAGAACTTAAGAAAAAGAAAATTAAGATCATGGCTGACAATAGTTGGAATTGTAATTTCTGTGGCAACAATATTTACACTTATAAGTTTGTCAATTGGATTGCAAAATGCTGTGAAAGAGCAATTTGAAACCCTTGGAGGAGATAAATTTTTTATTCAGCCTAAAGGCCAGTTAGGCCCGCCACAAGCAGGTTCCTTGGTTAGGTTAACAACTAAAGATGTAGATGTAATTGATAAAGTAAATGGAGTTAAAAGAACAACTTATTTTACAATTGGAAATGCGCAAATTGAATTTGAAAAAGAAAAAAGGTTTTTCTCGGTTTTGGGAATACCTGCTGAAGGTATGAAGCTTTACACTGAAACAGGTTCTATAAACATTGAAGAGGGAAGAAATTTAAAAAATGGAGATACTGGAAAAATAGTTATTGGAAACCACTATAAAACAAGAAATATCTTCCAAAAGCCTGTAAAAGCTGGAGATAAATTTATAATTAATGATGAAGATTTTGAGGTTGCTGGAATTTTTGAGTCAATAGGCAATCCCGAAGATGATAGAAACATAATTATGGTTGATGAGGATTTTAAAGAATTATTTAATTCTGGAGACAGAGTTGATGCAGTAATGGTTCAGGTAAATGAAGGAGCGGATGTTAAAGCTGTTGCAGATGCTGTTGAAAAGAAACTGAGAAAATTCAGGAATGTTGATGAAAAAAATCAGGACTTTACAATTTTAACTCCTGAAGAAATCTTGGCTATTTTTGGAACAGTTCTTGGAATAATAACTGTGTTTTTAGGAGCAATTGCTGCAATTTCATTATTAGTTGGAGCAATTGGAATTACAAATACTATGTATACTTCTGTGTTGGAAAGAACAAAAGAAATAGGAATAATGAAAGCTGTTGGAGCTAAGAATAAAGATATTTTATTTATATTTTTAATTGAGTCTGGCTTAATAGGATTGGTTGGAGGGGTTATTGGAGTTGTTTTTGGTTATTCTATAAGCAAAACAATAGAATTAATTGCAACACAATCTCTCGGAACAAATCTTTTGCAGGCTGCTGCTCCATTATATTTAATTGCGGGCTGCTTGGCCTTTGCATTCTTAATCGGAAGTGTTTCAGGAACTTGGCCTGCATGGAGAGCTAGCAAGATAAAAGTTGTTGATGCTATAAGATATGAGTAAGTATTAACTAAATAAATTTTTAAGCCATTCAAGAAATTTTTTAAACAATCCTTTTTCTATACAAGAATCATCAATACATAAACCACTTTGACATTCAAAATTATTATTACAATTTTCTTCTTTTTCTTTTTGAAGTAAAAATTCTCCTTCTATTCCACAATATTGATTTCCAACTCTCACTCCTGTAGGCAAACAATTAGTTTTATATAAGCAACCTGTAGAACATTTTAAGTTTGGTTCATTCTGTTCTTCTAATTCTGGAAGACTAACTAACTCTTTACAATCATTTGGGCAATTTGAAGAATCTTCTTTAATTTCACAAAGATTATTGCCACATTCATTAGAAATCTTTTTCCTGAATAAAATTGTAGTCATATAAACTGAACAGGGAGCAGAATTTAACTTAATTTCAGTTCCATCTTTAAGAAATACTCTTGAAGTCCCTTGGTTTAATTCTCCAAATAATTCTTTTTGATCATCATAAGCAAACTCTAAAGTTATGTTATTATTACATCCAATGTGTTTTACATTATAAGTTTTATTTAAGAAAATACAATCTCCTTCACCATTTTCAACCTTACATAAGCTCTGTAACATTGGTCCTGTTAATCCTATTGTAAATTTTTCTATTAAAGTTATGTTTGGGTTATTAGATTTTGCTGCAATAACTTTAATTTGGTATGTTCCTGATTCTAATGTTCCAAATAATTCTTTTAATCTATCTGTAGAAAAACTCGTCACCCTCCCAATAGGTCCGCATCCGCCACTTCCTTCTTGTTTTTCCATACCTGAAGGATCAATTAGATAGTATACACAATCCCTAAATGTTGGTAATTGAACAGAAATATCAATATTATCTCCTTCCTCAATTCCCTCTGGTTGAACGATAATTTTTTGCTCAATATTTGTATAAACCTTATCCCTACAACAAACATACCCTTTTGAAGTCTCTTCTGGACAAGTTAAATTTAAGACTCTTTCTTGGTGTTGAGGACAAGAATGTAATTGACAAACATTTCCTGCTTCTTCACATGAGTTATTGTTTAAAGCAAAAACAAAAGAGATATTTAATAAAATTCCTCCTATTAAAAGATATAAGAATAACTCTTTTTTCATATTATATTAAATAGTAGAGAATAGTTTATAAATTGTATGTTTTGTGCTCGCTTCTCTCACATATTTAGTCTGTTCCATCAACTCTGAGTTCATTAATTACACAGTTTACCATATAATACTTGAAATATAAAGAAAAATGATTAATTTAGCTTAATTAAACCTCTATAAAACTATGGCAAAATTTTTCTTAAATGAAAAATTTATATTGTGTGATTCAAAAATCTTATTCTCCACAACAAATAAGTTTAAAAACGTGGTTTTGTATTTTATTAATCTGGCGATTGAAATAGATAAAATAAAAAGAGGGAAATAAATAAAAAGAGATGAAAAAATGTATTTATTGCAAAACGGACATTTCAAGCGAGAGTGTAATTGACTTCTGCGAGAGATGTGGAGTGGGGGTATGGGGAGTGAAAATGTTTAAGACTATCAAAGATAATATGGAAGAGGCAAAAGACAAGGGAAATTTAGACCAGGGATTGATAGGTATTAAGTAAGGATAAAGTTACAGCCTAACAACAGATAAGCCAGGCAAAATTTTCATATAGAAAAATTTTATATTATGTGCTTTCAAAATATATTCTTGAAATATTACAATATCTCTCCCTAACTTTTTCGCTGGATTTACTAATTTTTTAGTTTATTAATTATATAACTAAGTTATTATAAAACCTAAATTCTTTTTTAAAGTCCTAATCAAAGACTTTAAAAAGCCACTATTTTTAGATAATTAATAGCTAAAATGAACCTTTAAAAAAGGTTTAAAAATCATTTATTTATTTGGAAAAATGCCAGGAAAAAGAAAACGAATCAAAGAACGTGGAAAGATCAGATTCAGTGAATACTTTAAGGAATTAAAAGCTGGAGACAAAGTGGCATTAAAAAGAGAAAAATCAGTTATGGAAATTGGATTTCATAATAGGATGCAAGGCAGAACAGGGGTTGTTGTTGGAAAACAAGGTAGAAGTTATATTGTAAAAGTAAAAGATATTAATAAAGAAAAAACTCTTATACTTCCGGCAATTCATTTAAAAAGGATAGATAATAAAACTGAAAATAAATTACAAAAGCAAGGAGAGATAAAATGATACGCGAAATGAAGCCATTAAGCTTGGCAGAAACAGAACATATTGTAAAAGAAAATGAAGGAAAAGAAGAGTTAGAGCCATATTTCAAGAAATTTGCAGTGTTGAAATTAAAAGAGGCGCTTGAATTAAGAAAGGGGCTTGAGTCTTTAGATAATCATAAAATAAAACAAGACCATATTGTAAAAATAATTGACTTCCTGCCAGAAGATGCTTCTGATGTTCATAAAATTTTCATTGATGTTAGTTTAGACGAGAATGAAATTAAACAAATCACAGAAATTGTGGCAAAATACAAGTAAAAATGACAAAGAAAGAAGAAAATGCAATAATACTAGATTATCTTCCTTACGGATATCCATTGGAAGGAAAAATGATGCCTATAGCACAGGCTATAGGAGAGGAAAACTTTACTCTTCTTCAACTTATTCCTAGAAAAGGCACGACACTTCAGCTAAAGGAAAGAGTTTATATAGGAGATGGTAAGAGAGATAAGATATATTACATCTTGGGCAGGCTGCCTGCTGATAAGCTGACGGAAAATGCAAAAATCCAGTTAGAAGAATTCATTTCAAAGGTTGTTGAAGAAAAAGAATCTCAATTTATTGAATTTTTCAATAAAGCAACAGCAATTAATACAAGGATACATCAAATAGAACTGCTGCCGGGATATGGAAAAAAACACATGAAAGAAATACTTAAAACTCGGGAAGAAAAAGAATTCGAAAGTTTTGAAGATATGAAAAGAAGAATTCCAAGCTTGCCAGATCCTAAAACAGCTATTCAGAAAAGAATAATTGAAGAATTAATAGGAGACGAAAGGCATAGATTGTTTGTCTTTTAATAAATAAACACAACCAGTGGGTTTTTATGAATCCAGCAACCAAAACAAAATAATAAAATGGAACAAAAAACAGAACAAATGCAAGTAAAAAAGCAAGACAAAGCTGAAAAGCCGGAAAAGCATGAGAGAAAAGAAGAAAGCCATGAGATGCTAATCAGAATTCTTTCAACAGACATTCCTGGAAGCAGAAAAGTAAATATTGGATTGACATATATTAAAGGAATTTCATTTGCGATGTCTAATGCTATCTGCTATATATTAAAAATGGATAAAAATAAGAAAATTGGAGAATTAAGCAAGGAAGAAATTGAAAAAATAACCGCTGAAATTAAAAATCCAAAAGTTCCGGATTATTTTAAGAATAGAAGAAATGATTTTTATACAGGAGAAACTAAGCACTTAGTAACAACTGAATTAGATTTAAAAAAGGAGTTTGATATTAAAAGAATGAAAAAAATACACTCTTACAAGGGAGTAAGACATTCTCACGGGTTGCCAGTTAGGGGACAAAGAACAAAGAGCCATTTCAGAAAAAAAGGAAAAAATAGAGTTGTAGGAGTAAGTAAAAAATCTGTAGGCAAAAAAGGATAATTATGAACCTTTAAAAGGGGTTCCTAAAATCATATAAATAACAATAAATAAAAATGATACGAAAACATAAAAAATTCAACAAACCAAGAACAAGATTTGACTCAATGAGAATTGAAGAAGAAGATAAAATTGTTGAGAGATATGGATTAAAAAATAAGAGAGAAATATGGAAAGCGAAGGGAAAATTAGAAAGAATAAGGAGTATTGCAAAGAAATTAATAAATTCTAGCCAAGAAGAACAGGAAAGATTTTTAACTAAGCTGAAAAAACAGGGATTTGATGTAAAAACAACTGTTGATGTTCTTGCTTTAAGCGAGGAAGAGATATTAAAGAGAAGGCTTCAAACAATTGTTTATAATAAAAAGCTTTCAACAACACCTAAAGGAGCAAGGCAATTAATAACTCATAAAAATATATTAGTTAACGGAAGAATTGTTAATATTCCTTCATATATGGTTGAAATTAGCGAAGAAAATATGATAAAATTAGTTCCTAAAAAAAGAATTGGAAAAGTAGCCACTCAAGAAATTCCAGAAGAGATTAATTCTGAAAATAAAGAGGAAATTATGGAGGTTATTGGAGTGCAAAATGGCTAAAGATGAGAAAGACCATATAGGAATTGCATATATTTATGCTACATTTAATAATACAATAGTGCATATAACTGATTTATCAGGAAATACAATTGCAAGATGCTCTGGAGGCATGGTTACCAAGCAAGATAGATTAAAAGCAAACCCTACAACAGCAATGTTTATAGCAAAAAAAATTGGAGAAGAGATAAAAGAGCTTGGGATAAACAATCTTTATATAAGGATGAGAGGAAAAACGGGCAGCCCGGGATTGGGACCTGGGGCGCATAGTGTTGTAAAAACTCTTTCAAAGGATGGATTTAAAATACTAAGCATAGCAGATACTACCAGAGTTCCACGTGGAGGACCAAAGGCAGGAGGCGGAAGGAGAGGAAGAAGAGTATAAAAAGAACCAAGGTTCTCCTTATGACATCTCCTTTAAATGCACTTTTTATCAAACTTTCCTTCAAAAAGATTTAAATAATAAATTTAAATAGCAAAAATAACTAAAATCATAAATTAAAAAATAAAATGGTACAAAAACAAGAAAAAACAGAGAAGAACAAAGCAATTTTTGTATTGGGAACTGACGAAACACTCGCAAATACTATAAGAAGAAGTTCTAATGAAATTGGGATTGTTGCAATTGAAGAAGTTGAAATTCATAAAAATGATTCTGCACTTTATGATGAGATTCTTTCCCATAGGCTTGGATTAATACCTTTAAAAGAAAATAGAAAGCTAAATTATACTGAAGAATGTAGTTGTGATGGCAAAGGATGTAATAAATGTCAAATACAGCTTTCACTTAAGGCCAAAGGCCCTTGTATGGTTTATTCTGGAAATTTCAAGGGAGATATTAAAATAATTTACGAAAAAATGCCAATTGTATTATTGGATAAAAATCAAGAGTTGGAATTAATTGCTTTTGTAAGACTAGGAAAAGCAGTAACGCATGCAAAATTTTCTCCCGGATTGGTTTTTTATCGGCATATTTCTGATATAGCTGTAAAAAATGCTGATCAAGCTGAAAAAATATTTGAAAGACTAAAATCAAGTATCTTAAACCCTCCAAAAGGAAAGTTAAAAAACGGGGAAACATATCAATGCAGTGAAGATATGGACTATATTGAAACACTTATTGAATCTACTGAAAATAAAAACAAAGCAATAGAAGTAAAGCAAGGCAAAGAAATTGTTTTTATTATTGAATCTTGGGGCCAATTAGAACCTAAAGAAATCTTTTCGGAATCTGTTAAGGTGCTTGAATCGAATCTTAAAGAAGTTTTAAAAACCATTAAGAAATAATCAGTGTATGCGGGAATGTCAGAGCGGTCAAATGAACCACGTTAAGGCCGTGGTGGCTTAGTGCCTGCGAAGGTTCGAATCCTTCTTCCCGCATACTTATGAACCTTTAAAACAAAATGAATGGAATAAAAAAAGCAAAAGTTGAGAAAAAATTAAGAAGAAAGACAAATCCAAACTTAGTTGAAACAATAATAGCTGCTAAAAAAAATATGAAATGGCTTGAAATTGCAAATTTAATTTCAAGGCCAAAAAGAAAGCAAATCTCGGTTAATCTTGACCAGATAGATGAAAAAGTAAAAGATGGGGAAAGAGTTATTGTTCCTGGAAAGGTTTTAGGCGATGGGCAATTAAATAAAAAAATTTCTGTTATAGGAATGGCATTTTCACAAAGCGCAAAGGAGAAATTAAAGAAAAATAAAATTGAAACAGGTTTTATAATAGAGGAAATAAAAAAAAATCCTGAAGCTAAAAATATTAGAATAATAAGAGAATAAATAAAATGAACCTTTAAAAAGACAAGCAAAAAACCTTAAGGTTTTAAAGGTTCCCAAAATCATATAAAGATGACGAATGAAATTATTATCGACGGCAGAAATGCAACAATGGGAAGACTAGCAAGCTATAGTGCTAAACAGGCTTTACTTGGAAAGAAAGTGGCAATTGTAAATTCAAATGAAGTTGTTATTATTGGGGATAAAAGAAATATTGCTGAAAAATATGCAAGACTGGTTAAAAAGGGAGGGAGCAGCCAGAAAGGGCCTAAAATATCAAGGACTCCTGAAAGAATTTTAAAAAGAGTTATAAGAGGAATGCTGCCTCATGATAAAGGCAGGGGAGAAGCTGCATTAGATAGAGTAAGATGCTATAATCAAATACCTGAAGAATATAAAGAAGTCAAGAAAATTCATGCGGGAAAGGAGAAAAGAGGGAAATTTATTACATTAAAAGAACTTGTATCTCTTATAAAATAAATAATCTAAAACAAAACTATAAATATGAATAATTTAAACATAAAGAACCATGTAAAAGTATTGCAGTATTTTCAAAATAAAGACAACCAAGGTTTTATTTATCAAACTTTCCTTTTATTTCCTAAACACACAATATCTCTACCTAATTTATCAATGAAAGTGACTGATAAGTTAAATATATTAAATATTGCTAATTTACAGCAAAATAAAAAATGGCAGAAAAATTAATTATTGTAAGCGGAAAAAGAAAAACAAGCATAGCTAAAGCAATAATATCAAGCGGGACAGGCAAAATAACAGTAAATAATATTCCTTACCAAAACCTTTATCATATACATAGGTTAACGATTGAAGAGCCGATAAGAATTGCGAAAAAAATAGTTAAAGACATTAATAATTATGATATAAAAGTTAAAGCAAGGGGCGGTGGAAGAGAGGGCCAGATGGATGCTTCAAGACTTGCAATTTCAAAGGCTCTTGTTGCTAAAACCAAATCTGAGCCATTAAGAAAAGCTTTCTTGAAATATGACAGGCATTTGCTTGTTGCAGATACCAGAAGAAAAGAGGCTTACAAGCCTGGTGATTCAAAAGCAAGGGCAAAGAGACAGAAGTCATATCGTTAAAAAATTATTCTGAAAACCATACTATAAGAAATAATAAAGACAACCAATGTTTTTCTTTATAAGTTCTCCTTTTAAATGCCAAGGTTCTTCTTATAACCTCTACTTTAAAATCTATTGATAAGCTTCAGTGTTTCTTAATCAAAGCTATAAATAAAATCATCATTCCTAATATAGATAAACAAGTAATTAATATTGAAATTACTATGTAATTATTTAAAGAATTATTTAGTATTGCTGTAACAAGCAATATTAACCCAATTAATAATGTAATTGAAAATGAAATAATATTCATAATCCAACCAAAAGTTTTTGTAATTTTATTGGAACTAAGAAATAATATTAAACTTCCCATTATAAAAAGCATGCCTATAGGACTAAAAATCCATATTACAGACAGTATAACCCAAATAAGCAAACCGTAAAGAAAAAGTTGCCATGTTTCTGGTCCAGCATTAACTTTTTGATTATTATCACTTTTTCTTAAAATTAAATCTTCATCAAGCTGACTTTTTTGAAAGTTAGCAGAAAGATAAGTTAAAAAATATTTGTTGTCTTTAGGCGTAATAAAAGCATTACTCTTTTCATCATAACCTAATGCTTCAATTTGTGATTTTTTGACCCAATTACCATATCTTGGGTAAAAATTATCCGCTTCATATTTGTTTTTTGCAATAACATATAAATTTATTGGGGCATAACTAGAATATCTAGACTCTACATAAGAATAATGAATACCGCAAGGTTGTTGATCAATTAATGAATCACCCCACATAGTTCCGCTATAACTATAGGTGTCTGTTCTCCAATTTGCTTCATCTGTAGAATTTGAAACTTTTGTCCAGGTATTTCCGTATTTATCTTTTCTTGTAGCCCCGATTGGTTCATCTTTAGCAGCACTACATTTTCCTTTATCTAATGAAAACTCAACAGAAGAAATTTTGAGTGGAAAAACAATCTTATCACTTAAAAAAGTCATTTTTATTGGAGTTGGATGCCCTTCCTTTAAATCCTGAATAACTTCTATTGCACCTTGAGATTCTGGAGATATTTTAATTGCAGTAAAATACCATCCTTTATCAATATAACTTTTTAATACATAAGCATATTCCTCTGGGTAATCATAATTATTTTCATTAAACCATTTTACTAAATCATTTGAATTTGTTGCCAAAATTATATTAACCTCATAATAATCAACCTGTTTTGATTCTAAGACAATAACTCCAGAATCCTCATTTATCCCCTTTGCAGTTGTTAAAACATACCCAAAATCAAAACCACTATTATATCTTGCCCTTGATAATTTCATTATATTAGTAAAAACTTTTTCAGAGGCTTTCGTAATTTCTGGTTTTGATGGTGTTGGAACAATCCAAACCAGATCTTTAGCATTTCCTTGAAAAGTAGAGGTAAGAATCATTATCTCTGTATTGTCTTCATAAAAAATAACAGCATTTTGTTGTCCGGGTCTTATCCAATATCCTGGACGCGGGAAATATGCTCCATCTGCCATAACAAAAGAAATATTTACAAGTATCAAACTTGTAATAATAAAAAATGTCAATAATTTTTTCATAATATCCCTATGTATCTTCTCTTTTTAAATGCTTTTTTAACTTCAATCCTATTTGAAGCCTTTAAACTAAACCCCAATCTTCCTCTTAATCAAGTCTAAGTTTATTTGAATGTCTCTAATCTCTTTTTCAGCTTTTCTATTAACTGCGTAGTCATATTCTGCACGCAATCTATCACGCTCAGCTTCTCTAACCTGGCTCATTAGTATTATTGGAGCCTGAATTGCAGCAATACATGATAAAATTAGGTTTAATAAAATAAATGGGTAAGGGTCGAAAGGATTTTTATTAGCTTGTATCAAGAAATAAATATTTATAGAAATCCATAATATTAAGAATAAAACAAATAGCAAGATAAATGGCCAGCTTCCCGCAAACTTTGTCAGCATATCTGATGTTTTTTGAGAAAAAGTAAGGTGTTTTCTGCTGAAAAGGCGATTAAAATGTTCCTCAGAAAGAATGTTTTTGTTAATTAATGGACTTCTCAAGCTACCATAAACCTCTTCTTTTTGCATATAAAGACAACTCCTTTATAATATTTAAATGTTAGGGGAATATTTTGAATCATGCCATAATTTTGCCTAATTTAAATGAGAAAGCTACTGATCTTTTAAATTAAAGATACTCATTACTTTAAACCTGCTTAACTTAATAATATGTTTGTTATATTTCAAAACAAAGATAATTTTTTATACTTTAAAATCTAATAAGAATTATGAAAAGAGGAAAAATTCTTATCTTTATCTTAATTGTCTTGCTTTTAGCTATGGATTATGTGTTTCTTAATTATGCTGATTTTAATTTACTTGGAAATGTGATTAATTTTGGCAATGATAAAGGTAAAACAGAGGAGAAAATAGTAACAAAAATAATCGATGGAGATACGGTTGTTGTTAGTGGAGGAGAAAGTGTCAGGTTACTTGGAATTGACTGTGATGAAAGAGGGAGGGAATGTTATACTCCTGCAAAAAACAGGATTGATGAATTGCTTCTTGGCAAAACAGTTATTCTGGAAAGCGGAAAAGAGGATAAAGACCAGTATAAAAGGCTACTAAGGTATATTTTTCTTAATGGAAAAAATATAAACTTGCAAATGGTTGAAGAGGGTTTTTGTATTGCAAGATTTGAAGGAGATGAAAATGCGAAATACAGAAAAGAAATACGGGAAGCGGAGAAATTTGCTATTGAGAATAAGATTGGATGTAAATGGAATTAATCTTTAGATAAAAGATATCTCAAAAGATGTTTTCTTCTTGGAAAATTTAAAATATAATGTTTATTGTCTTTATAATTTACAGAAAAAACATATGCTAACATATCTGCCCTATTAACTATTGGGCATCTTTGGTCTAATTTTTTTCCAGATTCAATATAAATTTTTCTTATCGAGATTTTAGCAATATGGGAAACAAAGGCTTTAACATAGTATAACTCTTGTTTTTGATGCTCTCCGTCAATATTGATAAATATTTCATTAATATCGGAATTGATCTCTTCAAGCAGCAAACTTGCGCATATAACTCCTAAAGTCTTTTCTCTTTGAGATCTGACAACCCCTTCATTTAAAATTAAAAATGAATGGTGGTTTTCTTTTGCAAGTTGCTCTAATGAAACATCTCTATTATGAACTTTATTTAAAAGCTTTCCTTTATCATTAAGACTTATTATTTGACCTTCAAAGGCATATTCAGAAAGAGCTGCTGCAAAAAATTCTGGATATCTTCCGTGATTTGATTCATCAATTCCAACATACAGACTAGCCATAACTTAAAATTCATTTGTAGTTTATAAATTTGAATGACTACTAGAATAGAAAACAAATTTGCAGAAGTTAAAACACTTCATTAATGCTTAATTTAATCAGCTATATATTATTTTAAATTTCTCTCAAATGAGAAATTTAGTATCGTAAGGATTCAAGAATAATTTTGAAATCATGCCATATCTTTGCCTAATTTAAATGTGAAAGTTTTTGATTTTTATTATTTATCATTTAGAGATTAGAAGATTCTATCAGTTATATACTATAAGTTATTTATTATCAATGCCAATAGCCTGAGAAATATTTGTGAAATTGTCTTTTTTTAACAATTTAACAAGGCTTTGATTTATTTCAGAAATTGTTTGTGGGCCTTCAAAAACCATTCCAGTAATTAATTGAATTAATGAAGCCCCAAGCTTTATTTTTTTATAAGCATCTTCTGCTGAAAAAACCCCTCCAACACCGATTATTATAAATTTTCCTTTTGTTTTTTTGTAAATATAAGCAATATTTTTATTTGAAAGTTCTTCTACAGCTTTGCCACTTATACCTCCAACTTCTGGCAGATTATTATCTTTAATTTTAAGATTTTTTCTGTCTTTTGTTAAATTAGTGCAAACAAAACCATTAATTTTATATTTTTCAGCTAGATTTATTATATTATCAATCTGTTTTTCTGATAAGTCCGGGGCTATTTTAAGAAAAATTGGTTTTTTGGAAGGTATTTTTTTAATTTCAGCCAACAATGAATTAAGAGCTTTAGCATCGTGAAAAGGCTGTCCGCCGTAAGCATTTGGACAGCTTAAATTAATTGTTGTATAATCTCCGATTTCTGCAAATGCTTTGTAAGCTTTCACATAATCTTTAATTCCGGCTTCAGTAGATGCTGTCAATTTTGAATTTGTTTTTGCCACGCTTATTCCAATTGGCATTTTAAATTTTTCTGAATTATTACTAAGTTTTTCTTGCAGTCTTTTTGCAACAGCTTCACAACCTTCACTTTTTAATCCATAGTAAACAACCAAGGCTTTTGATTTCTTAAGCCTCCAGAGTCTTGGCTTTGGATTTCCCTCGCATTTCTCTCCTGTAACAGAGCCTATTTCTTCAAAACCAAATCCCGATTCCGGGATAATGTCTATTAAATATCCGTCTTTATCAAATCCTGCTGATAAACCTATAGGATTTTTAAATTTAATATCAAGAATTTCCTGTTCAAGCATTGAATTTGAATAAGAAAAACAAGTTTTTGTTGCTAGTCTTGTTATTGGATTTGAACCTAAAATTCTGCCCAATCTTAAAGTATTGTCATGCACTTTTTCAGGATCAAGTTTGAAAAATATCTGCTTAATTATTCCTTTGTATATTCCTTTAATTGCTTTGTTTCTTAGATAAATAATTAATTCTTTCATTATGTTTGCTCATGTTTGGTAAAGTATTTAACCTTTTTGAATTAAGTTATTATATGAAAAAAGACAGATTTTTAGCTTTATTTATATTATTTTTATTAATGATTATTATTTTGGTAACTATTTACATTTATTTTAATAATTTTAAACAGCAAACACCTGTTCAAGATGTTCAAACAGCTGAAAATATTAAACAGACGTGTTTTAAACAGGCAAACATAAAAATAAACAAGTGTTTTAGTGTTGAGGTTGCACAAACAGCTGTTGAAAGAGAGAAAGGATTGATGTTTAGAGAAAAATTAGATAGTGATAAAGGCCTGTTATTCATATTTCCAAGGGCAGAAAAATATGGATTCTGGATGAAAAATACACTTATTGCTTTAGATATAATCTGGATTGATGAAAATAAAACAATAGTTTATATAAAAGAAAACGCTTTGCCTTGTAAAGAAGAAAAATGTGACGTTTATTATCCAAATAAAAAAGCTTTATATGTTCTTGAGGTAAATGGTGGTTTATCTGAAGAGAATAATTTAAGTGTTGGAGAGATTGTGGAGTTTAGAAATTAAAAATATCTAAATTAAATTTTTCACATAGAAAAATTTAGTATTGTGTGGATTCAAGAACCAATTATATTTCTGTTGGATTTGTCGATTCGAAATTTTTTAATTTCTTTCTGATATTTGTAAGGTAATATATTGGAGCCAATGGAATTATAATTGCAGTTATAACTGTATCTGTTGTAGATAAATAATCTTTTTTATGAAGTTGTATAACTAAAATAAGGATAAAGATATAATATATCAATCCTAGAATAATTGCCGAGACTTGTATTAATAAAAACATATTTCCTATATTATCTATGGAACCAGATAAAAAAAACATTGGAATAGTAAAGATTATGACTAATAAAATAAATAACACGATTGTTAATATATCATACGTTTTTCTTTCTTATTCCAAAATATCTTAATTGATTAATTAATTGTTTGTAATTATGAAATAAAATATATTTCATGCCAATTTTCTTGGCAGGAATTAAATTCCAGTCCCTATCGTCGATAAACAAGCAGTTTTCTGGTTTAGTTTTAAGTTTTTTAGCTGTTAATTTATATATTTCTGGATTTGGTTTTCTAATTCCCTCTTTTTGAGACCAAACAGCAGTATTTACCAGTTTATCTAGATTGAATTTCTTATAAGCTTCGTAAGACATTCTTGTCTGGTCTGATAAAATGGCTACTTTGTATTTATTTTTTCTTAGCTTTTTAACAAGCTTAAACATTTTTCTATCTTTCTTAAAATGTTTTTTAAATGCTTTAATAAATAATTTGTCTAATCTGCTTCGAGAAATATGAAAATGATTGACAATTTGATTTAAATGATGTTCTGTTGTATACTCTTCTTTAACCATGTCTTCCCAATAAGGATTAATGGCATCAAACCACTCTTCAAAACCTATGTGCAGCTTTTTAGCCATATATTCATGAATTGATCTGCCATGGCCAACTAATAACACGCCATTAACATCAAATATTATTGCTTTGATTTCAGTTCCTCTTTTTGTTTGTTTTTTCATGTTTATTTTCCAAGTTTTGCCTGAACTTTATTAAAAAGCTCTTCTGAGAGAATAGCTTCATGCTGGCCTTTACTTTCCTGATTTGCAAACTTAACATATCCTAAGTAAGTCTTATTTTGAAGTAATTTTTTTAAACCAGCTGTTGTAAAAGAATATTTTTTAGCTAACTGAGTTAAACTAATGTGGCTATTTAAAAATTCCTTAAAGATTTCTTCAATTTCTTTTGAGGTTTCGGTGGGCATCAACTCTTTATTTACTAATTTATATCCTCTTGGAGCTTTTGTGATAAACCCTCCTTCTCTTGCTTTTCTTTCCATTCCAAACTTAGTTCTGTCTCCAATTATATTTCTTTCAAACTCTGCAAAAGCAGAGATTATATGAAACATTAACTTGCCAGAAGCAGAAGCTGTTTCAATTTTATCCTGCAACGAAATAAAATCTATTCCCCAATCCTTAAGTTTGTCTATTGTTAAAATTAAATCTTTTAAACTTCTTGAAAACCTATCTAATTTGTAAATAAATATTGCCTGAAATTTCCTCTGTTCAGCATCCCTAAGTAAATTAGTCATCTCAGGTCTTTTGAGGTCTTTGGCTGATTTACCTTCATCTCTATAAATTTTATAGACTTCATAGCCTAATGCTTTAGCATAATTACTCATTGCATCTTCTTGGGCATCTAAAGAAAATCCGTGCTGGGCTTGGTCTTGAGTTGAAACTCTGACATAAATTGCTGCTAGTGGTCTAGCTTGATTATTTTGAACCATCTTCCTCTTTTAATTGTAAACTTAGGGTATCTATTTCCTGGTTTACGTGTATTTAGGGTGCCCTAAGTATATAAATTTTGTGTTTTAGAACATCTTTTAATGCTGATTAGGCGAAGTTCTTACACATAAAATTGGTTTTTCAGGGATTTTTTAAGGATTTTTATTTATGTAGAAAGATTTAAGCTTTGATAGGAAGTTTTATTATGAATTTTTTAGGGGTTCTCTTTGAATTGGCCAGGAATGAACACTTTTTGATGCTCTATCAAGAGCTCTTCTAAATTGTTCTTTTGAAAGATGTAATCTCTCTACTCTCCCTTTATTTCCGATATTTTGCTCGAAAGTTCCCCTATTTTTTGATAATTTTTTTAATTCTTTTTCAGCAATCCATTTAAAATTTTGAGTTATTTGCTCTAAAAAACCCGCAAAATTTCCTGGATCTCTTATAGGAATATAGTCTTGAAATTCTTCTTTTCTTACCATCATTCTAGATCCTCTATCAAACTCAAATATAGGGTCGCCTGTGGAATTATATTCTCCAGTAAAATAAACAAATAAATCAATTTGTTTATTATAATAAACAACTCCTGTTTCAAATGGTTGATTTATAAGATCCTCACTTGCAGCAATATGAAATTCTGGCATTTTTTATTAAAGATTATAAGATTTTTAAAGATTTATGTGCTGATAGTTAATTTTTTCTAATTTAGCTAATTTCTTGCTGATTTTACACATGCTAAAACTTAATGGTTTTGATTAAATGTTTTAGTTTTAATAGTTTTAATGGGAGATTTTGGTGATTTTTAATGGTTTTAGAAATAAAGCTCAAGCTAGGAATCGTGAAAAAAGATGAGAAGCAGAAAATACAAAGAATACAAAACCTTGTAGATTTTAGCCAGAACTGAACTTAGATTTTATGATTAGTAGATTGTTTAGAAAATATTCTGTTCAGCTCTTACTAAGATGAAAGATTATTATTTCATTAATTTGTAATTTCTTACTAGCTTGCCAATACCTATCACAAGTACGCCAATTGCTATAAGCCACTTATTCCAGGTTGTTAGAACTGGGAGTAAATTAGCTGCTTCCAACAATAGCAATAGTCCTATAACAGTTACCAGCCATGCGGTTAGTTTTGCCATTTTTCCTCTTTTGTTTTTGTTTCTTTTTTAGTAAACCTAATCATAGAAGATCATCTCTCAGCCCATACTGAATAATGCCGATGATATTAGTATCAGCAAGATGATCAATCTTTAACTAATGGTTTGGTTAGTTAATGCCGTCTTTAACTCTTTTTAGCTGAAAGGTAAAGGGTTTTTAGCTATTTAAAGGTTTAGAAAATAAGATTAAATATAGGCTAAAACATATTATCTTTGCTTAAATGTTTTAAGCAATATCTGGTAAATATTGGTCTCTGATCTTGCGTAAGTCTTTTAGAAAGTTTAATGAAATTGAATCATATTCTTGAAAGAAATCTACTTTTTCTGGAATTTGCGGTGAGAGAATTTCCGCAACTTTATGATCAAGTCTCCAAAACTTCGATTCTTGAATCTGAATTATATTTGAATTATAATGTTCGGGCATAATATATAATAGTAAATTTTATTTTTAAATTAAATGATTAAGGGCTATAGGGATATTTTTATTAGATAAAATGGGCTCTTTTTAAATGAAAAATGGCTGTTTATGGTAGTTTTTACTTCTCTATTTTTATCGACGGATATTGGCTGTTTATGGGTGTTTAAACAGCTGTTTATTGCAAATGGTATGGTGTTTAAAATGCAAAAATAGCTGTTTATTGGTGTTTTTTATAGTTTTTTATGGTGTTTTTTGTTAAAAAAACAAAACATTTAAATACCTCTTCCGTATATAAATAATAGAATGTTTAATTGGCTATTTAATCATAAGAAAAAAGATGAAGTAGAAGAGGTAAAGAAAGAGGTAAGAGGTTCATTTGACCATGTTAAAACTGACATTAATAAAATTAGCAAGTGGGTTAACCACTTAAACAACCAAGATATTTCTTTAAACACCCGTTTAGATGATGTTAAACATGATATATCGACGATAAAAAATGAATTTGAACAAATGAAAGAAGTTATTTCAATGCTTAATGAAGGGGTATCTAAACAGGTGTTTAAAACAGCCAAGCCTGTTTATCGTAAACAAACAGCTGTTGAAGGTGTCCAAACAGCTGTCCAAACAGCTGTCCAAACAGGTAAAAACAATGATTTTTTAGGAATCTCAAATTTATCTGTAACTGAAAAAGCAATTCTTTGGGTGTTAATAAATAATGAATTAAAATTAAGTTATGATGATTTAGCTGCAATGCTTGGAAAAACGAGATCAACAATAAGGGGTCAGATAAATAGCATAAAACAGAAAAGTGATGGTTTAATAGAAGAGTATGTTGAAGGTAATGGAAAAAAAAGAGTTTACATACCTAATGAAATAAAAGAAAAAATATTGAAAAATGTGAAAGTGAGAGTAGATAAAGGAAGTAAAAGAACGAGGAAAGAGAAAGAATAAAGTAGTGGTTAATATAAAGGTTTAAAGAGATAAGGAGAGATTTGTAGGGGATAAAATAAGCTTAAAAAACGAAAAGTGAGAGTTAAAATATCATAAAAACCTGAGAAAAAGGAGTAAAAAGCAAAGGATAAGTGAAAAACAAAAAATAAATAGGGGAAAGTGAGGGTAAAAATACTGAAAATGTTTAATATTAATTAAAATAAAAATCTTTAATGTAGTAAAGTGAGAATAAATAGATAAAAATAAAAAAAGTTTGAAGAAGAATATATTAAAAAATAAAGGAAAATGAGAAAAAAGTAGGGGATAAAAAGAGAAAAAGGAGGCACTAATGTAAGGGATAAAATAATAAGGGAAAATAAAATTAAGAGAAAAAGTTGGGAAAATTAGATGGTTAATAGACTTATTCGGTGTAGCTGTTAATTGAGAATCTATTTTGATGAATTATATCTCTCTAAGCTTAATTAAAGTGTCTAAAGAAGCTAATTTCTTAAGATCTTGAGATATATGGAGAAGCACTTTCTTGTTATTAACCTTTTCTTTCTCAAGAGGAACACCTTTAGCTATAATCCTTTGAATGTAGTCCCTAATTGAACTTTCAGAAAGATTTAGATGAGAGGATAGTAAATGATAATCTACGAGAAATCCCTGGTCTTCTAGCTGATAAATAAAAGAGAAAACAAGCATTTCCTGGTTGGTAAGATGTTTGAATTGAAGGATTGTCTCTTTTTTAAGAGCGTCTAATTGGCTTAAAATTAGGGATGGATTAGAAGAATAGATGTGTCTGTCTGTCTGTTGGTTTGTCTGTCTGTCTGTCGAAACCCCCTTATTTCCTATGGAATTTAAGGTATTTTGGCTTTTTAAGCCTTGAAAATGGTATTTATCTGTCGAAGTGTCTGTCGAATTACCAGAATGTGTCTGATTTATCTGTCGAAGTGTCTGTTGGTCTGTCTGTCTAAAATCATGATTTTTTTCTGAAATATTATAATTATTTTTAACAGAAAAAAGAGCTAGAATTGAGTTTTGGATTTCTCCAAGTTCTTTATTTATATTTGAAATTTCCTGTTTAAGAAGAGTTATATCCTCTTTAACTTTCTGAAATGCTTCTTTAACCTGATCCATGTTTTAGGAATTAAGTTGAATTTTATAAAGATTTATATCATATGGACTTATGTGTTACTCCTAAACTATTTCATAAGATTGACTTACTTATTTAATTATATTCATAAATTTATTTATTATGGGTAGAATAAGCTTCCTGGGCTTTGTTTGATAATCTCCATCTAAGCCTTCGTATGTATTTAGTTCCCTTAGAATTCTTGTTTATAGGGATAACAATACCTTTTTTCTCTAATTCTTGAATTAGTGTCTTTGTAAATTCCTCATCCCTAGCTATTTCATGTGCTATTTGAGAGGTAAATAATGGCTTTGGAAACTGATCATAAAGAACTGAAAGAATATGTTCTGTTATTTTCTCCCTCTTTTTTGCCGAAATCTTCATGAAAAGAATTGGAAAAGGAGGTTTATAGGCTTTTTGTAAAGAAATTATAAATTCAGCCCAGTTTCTGGGGCATAATTTTTTTAACGAATTTTAAATGTGGGCAGATAGTGAGAATTAATGGATAACTTATTAAATCAGAAACTTGCTTAATTATTTATGAGAAGTTTAGTATTATTCGATTTACATTATCAACACAACAATCCAATATCTAAGACAAAACTTGATAAAGTAGCAGGAATTGAAGGAGATTTTGATAGTCTAATTTTAGGAGGAGATAATGCTGAATTATCGACTGGATTGCAAAATCATAGGGTTCTGTTTGAAAGATTAAGAAGAAGATTTGAATGCCCTATTGCTTTTGTATTAGGAAATCATGAACTCTGGGGCAAATTAGGAAATGTTTCTAGTTGGAGATTAATATATGATATTTTTCCGGAGTTAGGAAAAGAGTATGGATTTACCTATTTAGAAAGTGAGAATCTTGATGTTGAAAGTTCTTCCTTTGTTGGAACATATGGTCATTTCGATTACTCTTTTCTAAGACATGACAGGGGAGTTTCTATTGAAGATTTACTTAGAGGAACATTTATTGTAGAGAGAAAGAAAATAACTTGGAAAGACAAAATCAATATGGATTGGGAAGGAAAGAGAGATGGAGATGTTTGTGTAGAATTAGTTGATAAATTTAGTGAAAGAATTAAGATGGCTAGTGGAAAACCTATAAGCTTTAGTCATACCATTCCAAGATTAACGCTTAATGGATGGCCAGATTCTCCATCACAATACTTTATGGAGGCATATAGCGGTTCTAATTTAATAGGAGATGTTCTACAAACAAGTGGTGGAGAGTATCATTTTTGCGGGCATACTCATGCCAGAGCGAATGATAAAATTGGAAAAACAATTGTCGTGAATGTAGGTTCTGACTACAACTTGCTTAGATATGTTATTTTAGATAGAGAAGGTGAAACTACTAAGTTAGAAGAAAGAGAAATAGTTATTAATTAATTAATTAATTAGAAAAAATTATGCCAAATTTTATGGGCACAATTTATAAATAGAGTAACTAGAAAAGGAGAATTAAGGTTTAACAACTCGAGGAAGAGGAATATGTGATGGAAGATTAAGGTCTTCTTCGAGCTGCAAGGCGCGCAGGTTGCACTTGGCAAAAATAGCATTAATTATCTCGGCTTTTATATCTTCAGATATTTTTTTATCTTTCCAGTCTTTTAATATCTTTTTAGCAATTTCGTTATTATCAATTAGAACAAAAATAGTCCCTTCCATCAATAAATTGGCAAAATTTGGCTCGTAATCCACTTTGAATTCGTAATCAAACATTAGAGTATCCTGATCCTTGAATATCTCGGCTGTCTTTTTCTCAATATTTTTGACCTCGGCATTAAGGTTAATATTAAGGCCTTTAGCAGAATTTCCTTTTCTTTCTATAGTAATTTTCTTAAAATTAAATCCAACAATTTTCATTTTTTATTTAAATAATATATTAATATTTAATTCAATTTGGGTTTAGGTGTATAAGTATCAATATAAAAATAACATAATAATTATCTTAAATCTTCTTCAGAAACAACAACAAAATCTCCTATAGCCATGATAGAATTGTGAGGAATAAGCAATTCCCCTTGGTTTGTTCTTTCAAGATTAAGGTTTTGAGAGTAAACTGTAGGGTTTTTAATAACTAATTGAATTAATTCGCCGCTCCTTGTTTCAAAAGTAATATCTTGAATAAAGCCTATTCTCTTGCCTTCTTTTGTAACAACCAATTTTCCGGCAAGTTCCCTTAACGCTCTTTTTTCGTCTGACATATTAAGTAAAAATAGATTCAATATTTAAACTTTTCTATTATTTGTTGATTAGTATTCAATAATTAGTGTTATTTGGTTAATTATAAAGATTTTGGCAGTTAGTGTTAGTTATTATGGTTAATATAGGGGTTTGAAAGAGTAGAGTTAATTATTAAGATTTTGAAAGGATAAAGGACTTTAAGAGTTGATTATTAAGATTTTGAAAGAATTAAGAGTTATTAGTGTTAATTGTAAGGTTTAAAGAGATTATATCTTAAAAAGAGAGTTATTAATAGAGGAGTTATAGTAAATATAGTAAAATTTGAATAAATTAAAAGAAAAACGCCCAAAATACCCTGACCCCTTGGTTTCGTATAGAAATGTTTAAAAAGAAAATTGAAATTTTATTTTTCTTTCTCTTCTTTTCTTTTTTAAATATATATATTATATATTATATATATTATATTATTATATAAAGCAACATATATAACAAAAGATATATATTAATAAAAAATTTCTCGAAGATAAGTAAATTGAAATAACTATGTTAAAATTGAAAAACTTGCTATTTTTCTTGTTGTTTATTTTTCCATGAGAAACTTAGGTGTGAGTATAACATAATTAAAAATTGAATTAGAGAAATAATAGATTATACAAAAGTTTATAAGAAATAAGATTATCTGATTTTGTAAAAAGAGGAAAAAGGGGAAATGCCAAATATATTGCCAATATCAAAGACATCTGATTCAAAAATATCTAATATCCCAAATAATCCAAATAAGCCTCAGGAAGGGATGAATAAAATTTTTGATTCTTTTATGCAGAATAGTATTTTTGAAAACAAAGCAGTTTTGCAGACAAGCTATACTCCTGAAACAATTCCCCATAGGGATGAGCAAATAGGGCAGATTGCCAGCATATTAGCCCCTGCATTAAGAGGTGAGAGAACAAGCAATTTATTTGTTTATGGCAAGACTGGAAGCGGAAAAACTATTTCTGTCCAATGTGTAAGAGATGAGTTATTAAAAAGGCAAGAAAATAATAAAAATAAACTAATAATCCAATATATTAATTGCAAGCTGAAAAAGGTTTCAGATACAGAATATAGGATTTTAGCCGAGTTAATAAAAAAACTCGGAGGAAATGTTCCAGCTACTGGCCTTCCGACAGACCAGGTTTACAATAAATTTCTTGAGTTGATTGATAATGATAAAAAATTGGTTATTCTTATTTTCGATGAAATTGATCATGCAGTTAATAAAATTTCAGACAATTTTCTTTATAATTTAACAAGATTAAATTCAGAACTTTCTAAAAGCCAGATAAGTGTTGTTGGAATAAGCAATAATCTGACTTTTTTAGATGACCTTGACCCAAGGGTCAGGAGCTCTTTAAGTGAAGAAGAGGTTGTTTTTCCACCTTATAACGCTTTAGAGTTACAAGATATTTTAAAGAAAAGGGCAGATATAGCTTTTAAAAATGGTGTCTTGGAAGAGGGAGTTATAGCAAAATGCGCTGCTTTTGCTGCAAGAGAGCATGGGGATGCAAGAAGGGCCTTAGATTTGCTGAGAATAGCTGGCGAGATTGCTGAAAGAAATAATTTTCTAAAGGTAACTTTAAAAGACATAGATAGTGCTAATGAGAAAATAGAGAAAGACAAAATTTTAGATATTGTTAAAACAGAGCCAAAGCAATTTCAGCTTGTTCTTCTTGGAATTATGGAAATTCTTGAAAAAAAGGAAAAAAGCGAAAAAACTTTGTTTGATAGCGAAAAAACAAAGCAAAGCGAGGTTTTTACAGGAGATATTTATAATGCCTATCAAATATTATGTGAGAAAACAAAGACAGAGGTCTTAACTCAAAGAAGAGTTTCAGATATTTTATCTGAATTTGACATGATGGGAATAATCAACAGCACCGTTATCTCCAAAGGAAGGCAAGGAAGAACCAGAAAAATAAAGTTAGCTGTTCCGAAGAATCTTACAGGCAAGGTAAAAAATATTTTATATGAATCTCTTGAAATGTGATGAATTATGAAAAGAAAAGAATTACTTAGTTTATTAAAAAAGTTAAAAGAAATAAAAAGGAAAAAATCGGAAAATGAGGAAAGAAATGCTGGAATTTTGCAGGCAAAGGGGCATTTTAATAGACAGAAATATTCTGGAATTATTAGGAGATTTAGAGGATTTAGAGATTGCTAAGAACTTAATTGAGAGAATTGAATATCAATACAAGCAAAAAATAATTACAAAAACTTTTTTTCACAGCAATTTAGACAGAGTTTCAGATATTTTGCTTAATTATAATGGAGATGATAGGAAGGTTATAGAAGATTTTTTAGAAAAGCTAGGATTGGACTTGAAAATACTTGTGCTTGATGAAAAGTTATCTCAAAATAGCAAAAAAGAAGAGCTTTTTTTGAACAGGAACAACCAGGGGATAAACTTGCTAAGGATTTACCAAAACCAGCCAAAAAAAATAGAAGTTGGAGATTTTGTCAAGAATTTCAGAAATAGATTTAATGCCATTAAAGAGATGCTTCAGGGCCGGCCGGAATTAGAAAATTTGGCTTCTATATCTCGCATCGGAAACAATAACAATAAAAGTTTTTCTTTAATTACACTGGTTTTTGACAAAAAAATAACTAAAAATGACAATATTATTCTTGAATTAGAAGATCTTACTGGCAGGATAACTGCGATTGTTAACAAAAATAAATTGGAAGTGTATGAAAAAGCTAAGGAAATACTGTTAGATGAGGTTATTGGGTTAAAATGTAATGGTGGCAGCGAGGTGGTTTTTGTTAATGAAATTGTTTTTCCTGATATAAAACTCACTGAAAAGAAAAAATCTGGCAAAGATGAATTGGTAGCATTTATTTCAGATATACATGTTGGCAGCGATAAGTTTCTTGAAAAGAATTTTTTAAAGTTCATAAACTGGATAAATGGTAAAGAAGGAAATGAAAAACAAAGAGAAGAGGCGTTGAAAGTTAGGTATCTTTTTATTACTGGAGATTCAGTTGATGGAGTTGGAGTTTATCCGGGACAAGAAACACAGCTTAGTATTATGGATGTAAAAGAACAATATAACCAACTAGCGAAGCTTCTTTTAATGATTAGAGCGGATGTTAAGATAATTTTATGCCCTGGGCAGCATGACGCTGTGAGGGTTGCAGAGCCACAGCCAATCATTGGAGAGAATTATGGTGAGGCATTGTATGCATTAGATAATTTATACCCTGTTACAAACCCATCGCTTATTGAAATAGGCAATGATCCTAATATTAAGTTTAAAGTTTTAATGTATCACGGAGCAAGCATGCATGGAATCATTAATAGCATTGACAGCCTGAGAATTAATAAGGCAAATAATCACCCAACACAGGTTGTTAAATATATTTTAAAAAAAAGACATTTGGCTCCCACCCACTCACTTGTAACTTACACTCCATTGGAAAATGAAGATGCTCTACTGATTAAAGAAATTCCAGATATTGTAGCTACAGGAGACTTGCACAGGCCAGAAATTTCTGATTATAATGGAATTTTATTAATTTCAGGAAGCTGCTGGCAATCTAAAACTCCATTTGAAGAAAAAGTTGGAAATAATCCTGATCCGTGCAAGGTTCCAATTTTAAATTTAAAAACACGAGAGGTTAAGATGCTTGATTTTTCAGATGTTGATGAAGAAGATAAAGTAGAGGTAAAAAATGAAAATAGGAATTGATATTGATGATGTTGTAGCCGATTTTACAAATCCTTTTCTTGAATTTTATAAAACCCTTACTGGGAAGACTATTTTATTTGATGATGTTTTTTCCCAAAAGTTTGAAGAAGTTGTTGGAGTTACAAGACAAGAAGCTATTAATTTTGTAAGAGGTTTTTATAAATCTGAAATGTTTGATTATTTATTGCCTATAAATGGTTCGTCAAGCGCATTACAATATTTATCAGAAAAATATGATATAATTTTTATTACCTCAAGACATAATGAGGCAAAACAAAAAACTCCTGTCTGGTTAGCTAAACATTTTCCATTTATTAATGGAAATACAATTTATTCAGGAGATCATCAACATGGTGATAATATTGGGTTGAATAAAGCAGAAATTTGTTTAGCTGAAGGAATTCCTATTTTGATTGAGGATCATAAAGATTATTCTCTTTCTTGTGCTGAAAAAGGAATTAAAGTTATTTTATTTGACAAGCCATGGAATAGAGATTTTGAGCATGATAATATTACAAGAGTAGCTGGTTGGAATGAAGCTTTAGATGTATTAAATGGGGGGAAAAATGCAAACTGAAAAATATTTTCATCATTTAGAAGAGGATATTAAGAAAAACTATGCTATTGCAAATGAGGCTAGAAGCAAGGGGCTTGACCCTGTTGGCAAAGTTGAAATTCCCCTTGCCAGAAATCTTGCTGAAAAAGCTGTCGGACTTATTTCTACATTATATCCTCAGATAAATGATCCTCGAATTGTTAATAGAATTATTGAACTTGAAAAAGAGTATGGAAGCTTGGATGTTGCTGTGTGCTTGAAAATTGCCGAAGAAATCGCAAAAGAAAAATTCTGCAAGTTCTCAAGCCATTTAGAAGCAATTGAGGTAGGGATAAGAGTCGGGTTTGCATATACTACTCTTGGAGTTGTCAGCTCTCCAATTGAAGGATTTACTTACCTTAAACTTGGTAAAACACAAAATGAAGAAGAATATTTTACTGCTTATTTTTCTGGGCCGATAAGAAGCGCAGGAACAACCGCAAGCTGTGTTGTTTTAATGATTATTGACTATTTAAGAGAGATTTTTGGATATGCAAAATATGATCCTAGTGAAAAAGAAATAAAAAGAACATCAACAGAGTTGTATGATTTTCATGATAGAATAACTAACCTACAATATCTGCCAACTGAAGAAGAGGCAGAATTCCTTGCTGCAAACCTTCCAATACAAGTTGCCGGCGAGCCGAGCGAAAAATTAGAAGTGAGCAATTATAAAGACCTGCCAAGAGTGGACACAAATTTTTTGAGAAGCGGGTTTTGCTTAATTATTGGGGAAGGGCTTGCACAAAAAGCTGCAAAAGCATTAAGAATTTTACGAGGATTAAGGGAAAAGGGATTTAAATTAAGTGATTGGGATTTTTTAGAAAAATATGTTGAACTGCACAAAAAAAGAGAGTCTGGGACAAAAGACACAACACCAACTTATATTAAGGATTTAGTTGCAGGAAGGCCGATTTTCGGACATCCTTCAAGATCAGGAGCATTTAGATTTAGATATGGAAGAAGCAGGGTTGCGGGTTTTTCTGCAGTATCTATTCATCCAGCAACAATGGCGATTAGTGATGGTTTTTTGGCTGTAGGAACACAATTAAAAATTGAAAAACCCACAAAAGGATGTGTTATCAGCGTGTGTGATGGCATTGATGGGCCAATTGTTAAGCTAAAAAATGGAAGTGTTGAAAGAATTAATGATTTTCAGAGAGCAAAAGAAGTTTATCATGATGTTGAAGAAATAATTTATTTTGGAGATATTTTATTTCCGTTTGGAGATGTCGCAAACAGGAATAGTGTTTTAATAAATCCGGGATATGTTGAAGAGTGGTGGGAGTTAGAACTTGAAAAAATAGGAAAAAAAGTTGAAAATAAATTTAATGTTAGCTTTGATGAAGCGATTAATTTTTCCAAAGAATACAGGATTCCATTACATCCAAGCTATATTTATTATTGGACACAAATAAGTTACGAACAGCTTTTAGAATTATTAAGATGGCTTTCTTATGCAAGATTAAATAAGAAAATAATTCTGCCTTACAGCACAATGGAAAGAGAGAAATTTAAAGAGAGCAAGAGGGCTTTGGAGCTACTTGGAATTGAGCATGATATTGGGATTGAAAATGTAATTATTAATGGGGTAAATAGTAAGGCATTATTTGCAAATCTTGGATTTGATCTTGGATTTTTGGAGGAGGATGAAAAATTTATTGAAAATGAAGTTAATGGGTTGGCTGAAAAAATAATTAACCAGACAGAAAGAGAGGTTTTAAGCATTATTAATTTATTTTCTGAATTTGCTATTAAAGACAAGGCAGGAGAGTTTATTGGAACAAGGATGGGAAGGCCTGAAAAAGCTAAATTAAGAAAGCTAACAGGAAGCCCGCATGTTTTATTTCCAGTAGGAGAGGAAGGTGGAAGATTTAGAAGTGTTAATGGGGCTGCTGAATTAGGATATGTAAGTGCAGAATTTCCTAGCTATTTTTGTGAAAAATGCAATCTTGAAACAATTTATTCTTTATGCGAAACTTGTGGCGGGGAAACAAAGAAAAAATTTTATTGCCCTATTTGTAACGAGCAAATTTCAAGCGAGAAATGCGAGAAACATGGTAGAGGACAAAGCTATTACAGAAGAAGAATTGATATTAAAAAATATTTATCAAGTGCTGCAAAAATTCTTGGTATTGAAAATGGGCAGTTACCAACTTTAATCAAAGGTGTAAGGGGAACAAGCTCACAACATCATTTGTTAGAACATTTGTCTAAGGGAATTTTAAGGGCTGGATTGGGTTTGAATGTGAATAAAGACGGAACAATCAGATATGATATGACAGAGCTTCCAATCACACATTTCAAGCCAAAAGAAATTGGTACAAGCATTGAAAAATTAAAAGAAATCGGATATACAAGAGATATTTATGGCAAAGAATTAATTGATGAAGACCAGATTCTGGAATTAATGCCTCACGATATTATTCTTCCATGCAGTGCTGATTCTGGAGATGAGAGAGCTGACGAGGTTTTTTTGCAAGGAACAAGGTTTATTGACTTGCTTTTAGAAAAATTATACAAGCTTCCTAGGTTTTACAATGCCAAAACAAGAGAGGATTTAGTCGGACATCTAAGCGTTTGCATGGCTCCCCATAATTGTGCGGGAGTTATATCTAGAATTATTGGTTTCTCCAAAACTCAGGGCTTATTGGCAAGCCCGTATATGCATGCGGCTATGCGAAGGGACTGCTTTGATTATAATACTTACCTACCAATCAAAAATAATGGAGACTGGAGAATTAGAAAAATTGGAGAGATTGTTGAAGAGTTAAATCCTGAAAAAATTGTGGATAATTTTGGCACTAAAGAAAGAAAAGTAGATAGCTTCTTAACAATAGGGTTTGAAAATAAATTAAAAGAAGTTAAAATAAATAATTTTACTAAACATTTACCCACTTCAATGCTTGAAATTAGAACTTCTTTAGGAAAAAAGATTAAAGTTACAGAAAATCATAAATTTTTAGTTAATGGCAATAAGAAAAGAGCTTCTGATTTAAAAATTGGAGATAAAATCCCCTTGCCAATACACATAGATATTGATTCCAGGGAGATACAAGAGATAAATCTTTTAGAATTATTAAAAGATGAGAATTTAATGGTAAGAGATATTAAGAGTATTATTAATAGATTAGATCTTACCTCAAGAGATATTATTTTAAAAAATTTAAAGATTTCTAAAAAACAATTCCAGAATTTTAATATTAGGGATAGTTATCCTGCTAAATTTATTTTAAGATTAGATGATAAGATAAAAAAAGAGATATTTAATATTGGAAAGATATCTATTAAAAGAGATAATGTAAAAATTCCAATAATCATCAAATTTAATAACCAGTTATTAGAAGTTATAGGTTTGTATATTGCTGAAGGTCATTCAAGAAGTGTTTCAGGAAGAAAAGGATTAAATCAAGTATATATTGCTTCTGATGATAAATTTATAAGAGAGTTTGTTAAAAAAACAATAAAAGAATCTTTTAATCTTTCTCCAAGCGAAAATAAATTAGATAGGGTTACTTTTTCATCCAAGATATTATATTTGTTTTTTACTAAATTTCTAGAAGCAGGAAGCAATGCAAAAGACAAGCGAATACCTTATTTATTCTTGAATCTTCCATTGAATAAACTTGCTTGTATATTAAGGGGATATTTTGAAGGGGATGGTTCTGCTGAAAAAGGCAGGATGAAAGTAAGTTGTGATAGCATCAGTGAAGGATTATTATATGATTTGGAATTTTGTTTAGCAAGATTTGGAATTTTTTCCAAAAGATATGACTATGAAAAAGAGCCAGGACCTTTACTGAAAAATTTTTATATTAGGAAAAAAAGAGAAATTCCCAAATTTAGGATAACTAAATTAATAATAGGATCAGATTTTGTGGATAATTTTTATAAAATTGGTTTCTTGTCTGAGAGAAAAAATAATATTCTGGAAGGCTATAAAAAGATGAATCCTTATGGTATGAAAATTCAAAAGGATGTTAATTTTGTTTATGACCCTATTGTTTCAATAGATTCTATTGGAGAAAAAGAAAGCTATTGTTTAAATGTTAATACCGATAATCATTTAGTTGTTGGCAATTCTATTGTTACTTTTAATTGTGATGGCGACGAAGCAGCAGCAATGTTATTGCTAGATGTGCTGATTAATTTTTCAAGAGAATATCTCCCTGGACACAGGGGAGGAACACAAGATGCTCCACTGGTTTTGAATGGCAGAATTGTTGCTGGAGAGGTTGATGATCAGATTTTAGATTTTGAAGTAGTCAATAAATATCCCCTAGAACTTTATCAGCTTGCAGAATTGAAAGAGCACTCTTCTAAAATAAAAATTGAAATGGTTAAAGACAGGATAAAAAAAGGCGAAGATCCGTTTAGGAATCTTAATTTTACACATGAAACTAGCGATTTTAATAAAGGAGTGTTATGCAGTTCCTATAAACAACTTCCAACGATGCAGGAAAAAGTTGCAAAAGAGATGGAACTTGTTAATAAAATTCGTGCAGTAGATGCTTCTGATGTTGCGAGATTGATTATTGAAAGGCATTTTATCAGGGATATTAGAGGCAATTTAAGAAAATTTTCACAGCAAGGTTTTAGGTGTGTTAAATGCAATTCTAAATTCAGGCGTCCTCCGCTTTCCGGTGTGTGTAGCAAGTGCAATGGAAAAATAATTTTTACAATTTCAGAAGGAGGAATTGTAAAATACCTTGAGCCGGCATTGCAGCTTGCAAATAATTATGACATTCCGGTTTATGTAAAACAAAACCTTGAATTGACAAAAAAATATATTGAAAGTATTTTCGGCAGGGAGGAAACAAAGCAGGCTGATTTGGGGAAGTGGTTTTGAAACCACTTATGATTATTTAGGAATTTTTGAATATCTACAATATAAAATTTTCTATTTAGGAAAATTTCGCATGGTTAATAGTTATTTTATCTTAATTGTTTGAAATAATTATTTTTATTATTAGTTCCAGATAGGTTTAAATATTATTAAAATCCCTTATTATAATGATAAATTTAGCAGAGTTCAAAAAATTTTTTCTTTTTAATTTAATTGGAGGTTTAGTTATTTCTGCTTTAGTGGCTGTAGTAACCGTCCTTATCGGAGCTTTTAATGAAGTAACTGCAAGAGTATTGTTTACTCTTTTAATGGTAATTATTCATTCATTAGTTAGTTTAGCTTTTATATGGGATAATGAAAAGCAAAATACTTTTGAAAGATTAGCCTTCTTTACTAATGTTTTATTTTTTATTATTGTTTTAAGTTTTGTTACATCTATACTAGGAATTTGGAAAGTAATTCCTTTAGAAATTGTTTGGCATTTATATCAAACTTACTTTGTAATTGGTTTTGCTTCTCTTCATGGAGACATATTATCAAAAGCATTGAATAAAGAAAATTATATTGATATTATTATTTATCTAAACTATGTTTTTATGGTAATAGTTGTTTTGATGCTGCTTCCATTGATTTATTTAGATAATGCTATGAAGGTCTTGGGAGAGATTTACTATAGAATTTTAGCAGCTATGGGAATAATTGATGGGACTTTAAGCATTTTAACAATTATTTTTTATAAACTTTTTCTACATAAACATCCAAAAACAGAGAATCCTCTTGAAAATAGCTGGAATCAAGAGCAGAAAACCGCTAAAACAGAAAAGAAACGAGGATTAAGTATTTGGGTCTGGATATTAATAATATATTTAATTATTCAAATATTGTTTCCCCTAGTTTTCTTTGGATTTGGCAGATTTTTTTGATAAATTATAGGAAAGAAAAATAAGGAAAATCTGGTAGATTAAAAGGAAAGTTTGATAAAGAAAACTATTGGTTGTCTTTATAGGAGATGTCATAAGAAGAACCATGGCATTTAAAGGAAGCTTCATAAAAGAAACCATTGCACTTAAAAGGAGATGTCATAAGAAGAACCTTGGTTCTTTTTATTCTTTAACAAAGTTTAAAAACCCAATATTCCTAGGATTTTCAGCTACGAAGGTAGAGGAGATTGATCGTGCATAAACATATAGGAATTATAAGAATGTATGGAGAGATTGATTCGAATTCTAGCATAAATTAAATAAATACACATGGAGAAAGTTAGAAAATGAGCAAAAGGCTTTTCGTAGGGAATTTGCCTTTCAGCCTGACACAGGACAAATTAAAGGAACTTTTTTCTGGATACGGCTCTCTCGGAGAGACAGTTGTTGTAACAAACAAGTTTTCAGGAAGGTCCAAAGGATTTGGATTTGTAACAGTTGAAGACGACTCTGAAGCTGAAAAAGCGATCAGCGAGATGGACGGGAAAGAAATTGAAGGAAGAAAGATAACTGTTAACGAAGCAAGACCATTTGATCCTGACAAGCCAAGACCCCCAAGAAGAGAGTTTGGAAGTAGAGGAAGATTCGGAGGAGACAGGGGAGGATTTGGAAGCCGAGGAAGATTTGGCGGAAGTAATGACGGCAACAGGGGCAGAGGAAGGTTTGAAGGCAGAAGAGAAAGAAATTCTGAAGAAAAATCAGACGAAGACAATTTTGAAAGCGAAGAATAATTGTTTTTATTTAAAATTTTTATTTTTTATTTTTATAATATTATTTAAATATCTAAACTTCATTAATTAACATGATGGTAAATGAAGAAAAGAAAAAAGAAAGCAGAATTGAAATTATCAAAAAGTTGTTTAATGAAAGGGTTTTTTATATTGGATTAATAGTGCTGTTATTGGGCCTTATTATGAACCCCTTATCACAAATTTTTATTTACAAATATTTTAGGGACGCCCCTTTATTGAATGATGTTTTATTGAATTCCCTTCCATTTTTTCCAATCCCAAATTCTTATAATTGGGTTAATTTTATTGCGCTATTAATTTTTGGAATTTATATATTCTATAAAAAACCAAAATCACTACCTTACTTTCTTCTTTTATTTGGAATTTGGAATTTTATACGTGCCATTTTCATAGTTTTAACTCCGTTTGGGAATCCATCTATTTTTTATAACGGAAATTATTCTATAATTACTGAAAAATTTGAGATTCTTAGATTCGGGGTTTATCCATCTGGGCACACTGGAACCACTTTTCTAGCTTTTTTATTGACTGCAGATATAAGGTATAAATTTATTTTACTTCTCCTTACTTTTGTTGTTGCCCTTCTTTTGCTTCTTGCAAGAGGGCATTATAGCATTGATATTTTTTCAGCAATTATTTTTGCTTATGCAATTTATTGCTTTGGGGAGAAATATTTAAAGAATAAGTTTGTAGTAAGGTAAAAAGATATGAAAAAGTATTTAAGCTAGATTTTTTTATTTGCTTTATGAATTTAAAAGAAAGGTGGCAATCAAGTGTTATTCTTAGATGGAGTATTTATGGTTTATTATTTGGATTATTTATTGGAATTTTGGATTCAGTTAAACTTTGTCATGCTCTTGACTTTTTTAAAACAAGTTTAGATTACGATCTTTTTTGTGATAGAATAAGTATTTTTTCAGCTCCATTTGAAATATTTTTTCAAGCGCTCTATTCTAGTAATCTTTCATTTTTTCCGTTTAACATTTTTTTCATTTTTTCCGTTTTATTTTTAATATTACCTTTTTTTATATTAACAATTAGTCTTTTTTATCTCTTAATCGGATTTATTATTGGCTCTTTTGAGAAAAAAAATATTACTTGGTTTAAATGGGGAATATTTGGAGTTTTAATAGCATTTATTTTATGGATTTTATTACTAATATTGTCAAACTCTGTAATTAAATTAGTTAATATTATCCAGCTTTATTTTACTATAATTCTTCCAGCATTTATAATTGGGGCAAGTATAAGCCGAATTATAGAGAAGATTAAAGGTAAAGATTATTTTATTAACAATCTAGCAAAGAAGATGGAATATATATTTCTTATATTCTTATTATTCTTTTTATTAATCTTTTTTATAATGAACTATTACGGATGGTATACTGAAGTTACTCTTTTATACAAGGCTAACTTTCATCCCTTAGGAAAGGCAGATTGTGATAGTATCCCTAATACAACTACAAGATTTAGCTATTATGTTTCGTGCTATAAAGATAAAGTAATTTTGAGAAAAACGGGTTTTATGTGCGAATTAATTGGAAAACCTAATATATTTAAATCTTCATGTTATAAGGGTTTGGCAATTCTAGAATCACAATCTGTAGATAATCCAGATGAATGTGCTAGTTTAGATTTAGACCCATATTCAGAAGTTGACTGTTATAGGAATTTAGCAGTTAAACAAAGAAATCTTTCTATTTGTGATATAATTGATGATTCTATAAAATGGGGAAACGGAAATTATGATGCTGGAGAGGATAGGTATTTAAGACAAGGATGTTATAGGGGAGTTGCAATGGAAGAAAAAAATGAGTCTTTATGTTTAAAAATTTCTAATAATGATATTAAAGATATTTGTTTTAAGGTTATTGCAGCTATGAAAGGAAATGACACTATTTGTCTTAATATAATAAATTCTTCAAAAAGAGATAATTGTATTCGTGTAACACCCCCTTAGAAGATTAACTTAGATGTTTAATTACAGCAAGTAAATCAATATTGTCGGCAGAATCAAGCATCCAATCAGATTAATTCTTCTCGCACCTGATAATATACCAAAAATACCCATGGCTGTTGAAATGATGAAGATAAAAATTCCAATCCATCCTGAGAAGATAAATACTATCAAGGAAATGAATAAGATAATAAATATTGATAATTTTGAATAATTAATCTTTTCTATTGTTTCCGAAAATCTCCTTGCTAAGAATAAAGTCCAATAAAAACATAAAATTCCAGTTATAGTTATTGTTATAAGGATAATAAATAAATCACTATTAGAAATATTTGAAATTGGGATTAGCTTTTGAGCTGCTGCTGCCACACCGGTTCTTGCCTTGCCTATAGAATAGATAATTATAAAGCTTAAACCTAAAATAATTGTGTTTACTGAACCAAGAAGTATAAGGAATTTTTCTTGCGTTATTTTTTTATTTATTATTGTGCTTGCTATTGCCGCTGCCTGCCCACTTCCTATGGCTGGAATAAAACTAAATAAAGGAGCTGATGCAAATGAAGCGAGTATTGGATGAAATAAAAGATTTTTATTTAATCTTGGCTTTGCAATAATTTGTTTAGGAATTTTAACTTTTGTTTTAATGCTTATTATAAGTGATGAAGCTCCGAATAATCCGCTTAGCAAGGGAAGGAGCGGCTCTCTAAGATCAATATTTGAATTTAGAACTGCTATTCCTAGAAAACCTGAGAGAATAAAAACAGAAAATCCAAGAATTTTGTTCTTTTCCTGAAATATCAGAAATAAAGATGAGAAAATTAAAATATATGGAATAAATATAACAATTAATGTTTGAATTTTCGGCAAAATAATAAGAAATATTGGAGCAATAATAAGTATTATTAAAATTGCTGAAAAACTTCCAATTGTTGCAAGATAAACTGCTTCATAACCTCTTCCCTGTTTTAGCAATTCGTGTCCTGGAAGAATTGAAAAGATAGTATCTTCATCAGGAGCTCCGAGAAAAACGCTTGGAATGAAATCAACAAAGGTATGAGTTATTGACATTGAAATTATAAAAATTATCAGAATTATTGGAGAAGTAAAACCCAAGAAAAATGCAGATATTGAAATTAATAAGGCAGCAAGAAGGTTTATGTGAATGCCTGGAAGCAAGCCTGTGATTGTTCCTGCAAGGATTCCGATGAGAAGGGTGAGGGATATTTCTAGGAGCATGAATTTGAAAGGAGAGGGAGATTTATAGGGTTTTTGGAATGTTCTACATAATTTACTATTATAAATATAGCTGCATTTGGCACTATTTGTTACAAGATATGTTACTTTTTGTGCCAGATAGAAAGCTTTTTAGATTACTTAAAATTTACTTAAAGTAACTTAAACTTACTATAAATATTAAATAATGCACGATTTATCGTTAAATATACTATGAAATGTGAATTATAGCAGCATTATTTATGTGTCTCTTACTATAATTCACTATTTATCGTATTTTCTCCGATAATCAGTATATAATAGAAAGCTTTTTAAAGATGAAAGAAGTAGTATTTGTATGGTAACTAAGTATGATATTTTTGAATTTGCTTATACAACCCGGCATCCATTAAAGCCAATAGAGGTAGTCAAGAAATTCAAGAAAAATGAAAGCGAATATGACAATATCCATCGTATGCTTAAAGAGCTAGTTCAGGAAGATTTGCTGACAAAAACTAATTATGGTTTTCAGGCCAAGAAGAGCGATAAAACAGATTTACTTTATCAAGTAATCTTCCATTGTCTAAGGAACGGCATTAATTACAATAGCTTATTAAATCCAGGTCTCGCGAAATTTTTAAGCAAAGCTCTTCGGAAAAAAGAAGTAACTTCAAAAGATATTAATCTGCATTCCCTTACATTAAGAAAATATGTAGACATTCTATATAAGAACGGACTATTACTAATAATTTCTGAAAAGCCACTTAAAATTAAAGTTTTTTATAATGTTTTATTAAATAATCTTTTAGTTTATTTTGGATATAAACATAAAGTTCTAACTGAAGATACAACAAGTTATTTGGAAGATATTGAAAAAGAGCTTATCAAGTTTAGAAAATTAAAAAGAGAGAATGAGACAAAGTACCAGCAGATAATTGATGACTTTGAAGTTTCTTTTATCCACCATAGTTTATCTTTAGAAGGAAATCCGATTACACTCAATGAGACTAAAAGAATTCTTAAAGATAAAATAATTCCGGCAAATCTTAAAAGTAAAGATATTGATGAAGTTAAGAATTATCAAAAAGCTCTTTTACAGATGTTGAAAGATAGTCAAGATAAAAGGCCTTTGACTTTACAAACAATACTAGATTATCATCGCTTAGCAATGCAGCACGATCTCGAGATCGCAGGTAAGATAAGAAAGATAGAAGTTCATATTTCAGGAAATCCAAATTTTAAAATAACAAAAGCAGAAAACATAGAAAAAGAGTTTGAAGAATTAGTCAAGAAATATAATGATTTCATTAAAAAAGAGAGAGCAGATCTTAAAGAAATATTAGCCTTTGCGGTTTATTTTCATAATGAGTTCCAGCATATTCATCCTTTTGAAGATGGGAATAGCAGGACAACAAGATTAATCACTTTTCATCTACTACAATCAAAAGATATTCCAATATTAGATATTCCTTATGGATTATTAGATGAGTATTTGGGTTATACGAAGGGGTCGCGAACAAGGGAAGATCAAAAGCTCCTTTCAAATCTGCAAAAAGTTATACTTTTTAATTTAAAGAAAATAAATGAGAGGTTGAGCGAATGAAAAGGGATAACTTCTTATGCCATGATAGTTCCGAATAAAATTCCGAGCAGGATGGCAAGGAGGAATTCAAGCAACATAAAAATTAATTATTAAATTTACTCAACTTCAATTGGATGCTCTTTGATTGTATTGAGGATGAGCAGAGTTTGTTGATATACTTGCCCCATATGTTCCTGGATTAAATTCTGATGAAAGAATCCCTGAAAATTCTCTTTTGGCAAACTTTCTTAGGTCTACTATGAATGGTTTTTATTTTACATCATTAGATCTGGCACATAAACTTGATTTTAATCAGCGAGCTATTGGTTTTACTACACAATACTTATCGACAAGACATTAATTTTTTAGTGGAAGATTTTATAAAGCCTTTATTCCTAATTAAATAATGCAAAAAAGAGGGTTTGTTTTAGCAGGATGTTTCGTATTAACAATATTTCTTTTATTGATCGTCGGAATTTCTGGAGTTTACGCTCAGGAAACAAATGGTTCAACT
>JACPLR010000021.1 GCA_016186425.1 Candidatus Pacearchaeota archaeon
TAATTAAATGATTTGGATAATTTTTTTTCAAATAATTTGATAGTATAATATAGATATTATTTCTTTTATTAGCAAGGACGGACTGGGAAAATCTATAGATTTTTGGATACTTGAGTAATTTTTCTAGGAGCATCCTGATGTTTTTATTTTCAATTAGACATTAATATCAATGTGGTTGCTTAGTTAAATAAATGAATTTTCAGATGAAAGTATCAAGATTTAATCCTCATAGATATCCTATACTAGTTAGTTTAGGTTTTTTTTTAATTACATTGTGTATAGCATTTTTTTATCACACTTATTGGACAATTTTTGATCAGGATGGTTTAATTTACTATCAAGCTGGTAAAGAAATCCTAAATGGTAATGGCGCAAATGTTCAATTGCTAAATGCTGGACCTGGAGGCCCAGTTTTGTTTGCTGTATTAGATTCAATTTTTCATGATGGATTCTTTGTAATAAAATTAATTGCACTTTTAAGTGGTACGGCTATTGTTTTCTTCTCGTATTATATCATAAGGAACATCTTTAGCGCTAGGGTAGCTTTAGTTGGGCAATTATTTGTTGCATTTAATCCATGGTTCAACGTTTTATCGACACAAGCGCTAATTGATTTACTTCCCATATTCTTATCTATAGTTTCATTATATTTCCTAACCAAAGAAAATTGGAAATTTTATGATATGATGATTATTGGTTTTATCACAGGACTTGCTTTTATGGTAAGATATCAATCCATTCTGGTTTTATTTACTGCAATTATTGTTATATTATTATCTCAGAAAAAATTTTCTGTAAAAATGTCTTATGTGACAGTATTAGTGATGTTTTTCCTAATTTTAGCTAGCCCCATGTTTTTTTATAATTATGCTATTCATGGAAATTTAGTAGACTCAAATCCAGATTATATCATAGCCAGCCGTTCAAAATACACAACACCCGAATGGCAAAACCAGTTATTACTAAACATAAATGAAGATACTTCTAAGGGCCTTTTGCTTGATTTTGATTTAACTGTGAAAAATTATTTTTATAATATTTTTTATGGTCAACCAAGCAACTTATTTGGTTTTGAAAATAGAATTAACGTTTCTTTAATTCCGGCCATTTATGTTATTGGGTTTTTTCCAGTTTTGGGGGGTTTTCTTTATTCTTTAAAAATAAAACTTGATAAAGCAAACACGATAGCATTAATAGTATCGCTATCTATAACTGCAATTTTGGTAATTGTATTAGGTAAATTTAATGATCATTTTTTTGCAATTGTTATGATTTCTCTTTTTGTTTTATTAATTATAAATTTTAAAAAAATTAAAAAAAACTTATTACCATTAATCATATTTATCCCCGTCTATATTTTAATAATGGGTATTCTTCCTCTCAGATCACCTCAACATTTTTTGATTATTTGGATTTCAATTGCTACTCTTAGCGCAATTTTTTTTATTGAAACAATTCCTGTCATGTATAAAAAAATCATTAATAAATCAAATTCACGAATTTCTAGTTCAGTTTTTTCCATAGAAAAGTTTAGTATAGTTTTAGTTATTCTTATTTTATTAGTCAATGTAGGTTATTCTTATTTACTTTACAGTGTAATTACATCAGGAGATAACCCCACATTTTCAAAAAATAATTTGTTCGATTACCATAATAAAAAAATACGATATGATGCTGAAATACAAGATATTACAAGAATATTAAAAAAACAACCTAATATTGAGAACAGCGTTATAATGACTAATTACATTCTTTACGGTTACTATGCTAACAGCAATTGGATAAGCGGTTTGTTTATTGAAGGTCCAGAAAATGACACTGTAGAAAATTATATAACAAGAAAAAATTGGAATGATTGGCAAATATTTTATTCAAATATTAATAATAGACCTATGGATCGAAATAATTTAAACAATCCAATTCCTGATTATCTAATTTATGTACCACGTGATTTTCACTTAAATTATTTGAAAATCCTTTCAGACCCAAATAATCCAAAAATACCTCCTAGTTTTGAGGCCATATACAAGTCTCAAAGAGGAACAGTAGTCTATAAAATACATCATGAAAATTAAAAATCTAATATTCTTAAACAATATTAATAGTACAAAACTTTGAAGAGCTATGAAAAAAGCTCTAATTACAGGAGTAACCGGTCAAGATGGAGCATATCTATCTCGGATTCTTTTAAAAAAAGGTTACAAAGTTTTTGGAACCTTTAGAAGAGTTTCAACTCCAAATTTTTGGAGATTACAAAGTCTAGGAATTTATTCGAAAATTAACCTTATTCCTGCAGATCTTTTAGATATGGGCTCATTACTTGATGCAATAAGAGTTTCAGATCCTGATGAGGTTTACAATTTAGGCGCATCAAGTTTTGTCAGCAGTTCGTTTGAACAATCAGTTAGTAATGCTGAGATTACAGGCTTAGCTGTTACGAAATTTTTGGAATCAATCAGAAGTTACAATTCGAATATAAAATTTTATCAGGCATCAAGTAGTGAAATGTATGGAAACAATAATTTTTCTGTTCAAAGTGAGAAAACCCCCTTTATGCCTGCAAGTCCATATGCAGTGTCGAAATTATATGCACATTGGATAACAGATGTGTATAGAAAATCTTACAAAATGTTTACAGTATCTGGCATATTATTTAATCATGAATCTCCGTTAAGAGGGATGGAATTTGTTTCTAGAAAAATTAGTAACGGGGTAGCAGAAATTTCATTAGGATTAAAAAAAGAACTTGTGTTGGGAAATCTTAAATCAAAACGAGATTGGGGATATGCTAAAGAATACATGGAAGCAGTTCATCTAATGTTACAACAAGATAAACCAGAGGATTTTGTGATCAGTACAGGTGAAGCATATAGTGTTAGTCATTTTGCCAAACTAGCATTTGAAACAGTAGGGCTAAATTGGAAAAAATATGTTAAAACTGATAGGAGGTTCATGAGGCCCTCTGAGGTTAATTATCTATGTGGAGATTCTAAAAAAGCAAAAACAAAGTTAGGATGGGAACCAAAAATTTCTTTTGAAGAATTGGTTCGAATGCTTGTAAATGAGGATGTGAAAAGATGGAAAATGTTTATTGATGGCAAATCATTTGCTTGGGATGCTCCATTGTATCCTGATGAAGCTAAACTGATTACTAGAAGTCATCAAGATTCAAATTCTAAGAGAAAGAAAAGTGAAAAATAACACTTTCGTAAGTTTTGGAATTTTTATCATGTCAAAACAATTATTATTTAACTGATAATGAAAACTAATTATGACTTCCCCCGTTATCTTAGGTATAGAAACCTGTAGATCTTGTGGTTCAAAAAATTTAATTTCAATTATTTCATTAGGCAGACAATACGTTTCAAATTTTGTTGATGATGATTATGTTCACAAAGATGAAGAAAGGATTCCTCTTGAATTAGTTCTA
>JACPLR010000023.1 GCA_016186425.1 Candidatus Pacearchaeota archaeon
AATGGACAGCTTTGGGATACTACTGAAGGTAGCTGTAAAGCCCTAAGCGAAGGTGATTATGTACTGGGCATAATAAATAACAGAAATATTTGGTCTGAAAAAAAATTAACAAATTTTAAAGGCGAGTATAAAAATAAATATTCTGAAATAAAAGATTTTTTTATACAAAAAACAAATGATTTTGGCTTTATTATAAAAGAAGTTGAAACAGAAAAGACACTATTTGACGGGCAAAGAAATATTCCTCGCGGAGTTAATGTTTATGCTGAAACAACCCCGATAGACATTCTTGACAAGAATGCAAATATCACCGGAAGTTCTATAAATGTGATTGTTTGGTAAGGCATCATAAGATTTTTCTGAAATATTACAACACTAAATTTTAATATGCAAAAAATTTAATCCATTTCTAAAATGAATTATTTAATCTTAAAATCTAAAGTATCTGTAGCTTACCCATTTAAATCAGGCAAAATTATGGTATGATTTCAAAACTTCTGAAATGAATATAACCTTAAATCTTCGTTGAAGAAAATTTATACATAATTCAACATATATTTAATTATTTTTTAATGAGCGTAGACCGAAGGTCTGCTCATTAAAACCAGAAAAGCTACCCTTATTTTTTCTCCGCCTTGCTACCCTATAAGCACCTTGATTCCTGTTTAGGGCTGCTTCGATCAAGATCTGACCCATTTCGCAAGAGCAAGATCGAATAGGACAAAACATCAACGTCCAAACAAGGACTTGACTGATCCTAAATCACTCGCCTTCTTGCGGCCTGCTTAAAGCTCGCTAGCAGATGGCGCAGAGCTAACGCGCCGGCCTGTCTACTGAAATTCAACATAGAGAGCCTTTTTAAATATATCTTTTAGAAATTTGAAAATAAGTAAACGAAAGTATTTTAAATGAGTTTTATATTATTTAAGTATGAAAAAAGAAGGTGTTTATGATTTAGTTACAATAATAATGTTCTTATTGGGAGCGTTATTTTTAATTTCAAATAATATTACAATAGGTTTTGGATTGTGGATACTAACTCTGATAGCTGTTCTATTTAAAAGACAAATATTATAAAATGGGGTTTATTGAAAACATTAATGCAGATGGTTTGCCTAAACAAATAAGATATGACTTTTTTCTCGCTCTTCTAGGGACCATCATTATGTTATATAGTGGATATGTTTTGATTAATAAACTGCCTCAAGATCCAGATATTAATTTATTATTTTTTATGATTATAGGTTATGGAATATTTCTATTAGGGCTAAATAATCTAAGAGAAGATTTTGTTATGGAGTATAATTTAAAAAGACTATATTATGAGATAACTAAATTTGATTTATTAAAAGAATTAGAAAAAAGAAAGATTAATACAAAAAGAATATTTTTGATGAAAATGAGATATAACAAAGTAAAAGAAGAAACGATTAATAATAAGAAGTAAATATACTATTACTTTTAAATTTAAAATTAGTGGCTCCAGATAATAAATTAGGTAAAGTTATTGCAATATTTTCAGATTTATTTAGTACTAGGATATCTTCTCAAGCTAAAATTCCCTTTTCCATCATTCTCAAAAAAATATAAACGTCCTTTCCTATACTCATAAAGATTATATACTCCAGCAACTAAATCTACATCTCCATCTCCATCAAAATCTGCACTTGTTAAATCCATTCTAGATTTACTTCACATAGGGATTTCAGCAAAATAATCTGCTTTAACAGCTTCCTGTTCAGCTTGTATTCGGGATGTTTCTTTTTCTTGTCTAATACTTTTTAATTTTTCACGGAGATTATAAGCAAAAAAAGAGCTTCCACCTATAAAAAGTATTAATAGTCCACCATTAACTATTTTATTTGTTAAATCTTTTCTTTCCATTTTTTTATTAGTATTATAAGATTTTTAATCTTTTATATACTATTTTTTACCCCCTAAAATAAAGAATTAATCTAATTATAGCAATTATTATTCCAATAATGAATAAAGCATCTAAAATCCATAAAAGATATTTTATTGTCGGGTCTTTTAGATATTCAGCAGCTTTCTTGCTGTAATCTGTCTTTCCATTTTCCATCTGTGGCTTTGTATCTTCTTTGTAAATTGTTAGCTTCTTTTTATTGCTTGTCAGCTTTGCAGTTCCAAGATTTATTACATTATCTTCTTCAGCAACTGGCTGTGCTGTTTCAGCTTCTTCACTAACAGATGTTGCTGCAACAGCAACTTCTTCAGTTTCTTTTGTGATTGTAAGTGTTTTTGCTTCCCTGTCAACTCCGCTTCCATTGAAATAAACACTTGCAGTTATTTCATAGCTTGCTTCACTTGCATTTTGCGGAAGCGTGAATGAGAAACTTTTAGTCGCACTATCATCATCACCAAAGCTCTCAATGTCAAATTTTTCTGATTTAAGATTAATTCCCAATTCAGTATTTTTTATCTCAACATAAACATCTTCCTGATCGTCACTTCCAACATTTTGGACTTTTACTCTGAAATTTATAATTTCTTGCTGTGAAGCTTGAGACGGATCAATAGTAAATTTGTCAATTACAACTTTATCATCTTCTCTCTCAATATTTACATTTATGAAATTGGAATTGCACTCGCCAGAATCTGCTTTTGCAAATACATAAATTGCAAACTCGTCTTTTTCATCAATATCTTCAGGAATTGTAATTTTTATCTCGCTGTCTTTACTCCTTCCTTTATTAATATCTAATGAATCATCATCACTGTCTTCAGACCGGTTTGTATCTAAATTATACAAATGAGCTTCGACCTTGAAATCATTATCTTTATTTAATCCGTTTCTTATTTTAGCTTCAACAGTTATATCATCTCCAATATTCAGCTTATCATTATTATCAGGGTTTCTTATTTCAATGCCAATTAAGCTGGTTTTATTTGAACATTGAGCCACATTACTGAATGCAGGAGGCTGTTTAACATCATTTACAGTTATTTTAACTATTTTTGTTGTTGTTAAATTTGTTTCATCAGTAGCTATAAATCTGACATTATAAATTCCGCTTTGGCTAAATGTTGGAGTCCATAAAAATCTTTGGTTTTCAAAACTTGCTCCGCTTGGCAAATTATTAGCAGTGTAAGTTATATTGTCTCCATCAAGATCAACAGCATTAACACTGAATTCTATTGTCTGGTTTTCTAAAATTGTTCTATCACTGATACTATTAAAAATAGGCGCATCAGGAGCGCTTACACTAAATGTCCTGTTTTCAGATGCAAAGGCAGAATTCCTTGAATCACTGCATCTTACATTCCATAAATAGATTCCATCATTAACATTTTCTAAAGCGAAATTTCCTGTAACCATTCCATTTACAAGAGAAAATATCAAAGAAGATACTGGCCCGAAATTACCATTAACATTGCTGTATAATTCGCAGTTTAAATTTTCAGCATTGTCAGTAGTGTTAAATGTAAAATTAACATTCCTTACATTAAATGTAGAATTATTATCCGGATTATTCAGAACAACACTTGGAATAATCATATCTGCGGAATTTGGCAGTTCAAGTGTTGGAATGTCAAACACTTTAAAGTCATTGCTGTCAGTATTTGTATCCAATCCGTCTGTTTTTCTTCCAACAGATTTGTTTTGCGGAGGAAGAGGGGCATTTTCCTCTCCGTCCCCATAAATAATCATATCCACATTCTCATTATTGCATATTAATTTTATAGTATCTCCAGTATCTCTCAACCCATTAACCCATTCAAAAACTATAAACTCTCCAGAATTTAAGCTTCCGTCAAGAGCAAGATTGTCATTATTGCTATTTTCTAATTTGCATATTCCCAAATTAAGATTCGTATTGCTTGGATTATAAATTTCAACCCAGTCATTTTCTCCAGTTCCCGGATTTGCTAATAATTCATTAATAACTGCTTTTGGCATTACATTTATTGTAATCTGCTGTTCATCTATTCCCCCTTTTCCATCACTTACACTAATCATTACATTGTAACTTCCTTCATTTCCTTTAGTCGTTTGCCACATTCCGGAAGCATTTAATGGAGATGAAAATGCAAATACAAGATTATCATTGTCAATATCACTGGCAGAAGGGCTAACAACAACTAACTGTCCTGCAACTACATCTATATTGTTTAAATGTTGCAATACAGGAGCATCATTTGCTGCAGTAACATTGATAAGAATATTATTGCTATCCACAGAATTCTGCCCGTCAGAAGCACTGATAACTATAAATCCGTTTCCAAACCAGTTTAATACATTTCTTAAAGTCAGCATACTTCCGGAAATTGTCGCCAAAATATTATTATTTGAAACACTTTTAATGCTGTAATTTAGCGGATCATTCTCAGGATCGCTAAAGTGGCCGTTTAAATCCACATTTAAATTTAAATCTTCATCAAATGAAACAGATGAGAAATTAGATATTAATCTCGGAGCATCGTTTATGCAGTTTTTAAGCAAGTCACTCGAATTTATATTATATGTTGCATCATCATCATTGCAGTCATTACCGCCAGCGACTATTGCGTTGAAACCATCTAAATCAACATCCCTTAAGTCTTTGCCATCGCAATTCTCATCAATTCCATTGTATTTTATTTCAGTCGCATTCGGATTAATATTGGCATTGTCATCATTGCAGTCATTGTCAAAAAATCCATCTCCATCCCTGTCCTGCCCGTTAATGCTCCAAGCTAAAGAATTTCTGAATAAATTTCTTGTATCCCCGCTCCAGTATGCTGTTTCAGTCAGGCCAAAAAACAAGCTTCTTTTGCTTGCTATTTTTCCATTAAGCATAAGCGTGTTTGGCTGAACATAAGCTACAAATGTTTCGCCGCTTGCAGCATTTTCTCCAATACTAACTTTTTTTAATACTGGTTTTTTTCCACTAAGGTAGTAAGCATTTACAGTTGCAGGAGTGTTTGTATAAGCAAAAAATAAATCATTTAATCCTTCTGTTATGGTTATATTTATTTTATTATTTCTTAATTGCAGGAAGCTTGCTCCGGTTTGTCCGCTGCTTGCACTCCATCCCCATTTTGTTGCAAAATATTTTGAATTAAATATAAGTGAGTTGTGTTGAGTTATTATATTAGATAATCTGTCAACATTCAAGCTTCCAAATAAATCATCTCCCACAAAAACTAATCTATAATCTGAGAAATTTGTGCTTTGAATCTGAGTTTCCTGTATTATATCATAGCTGTATCCGCTTTCATTAAATATATTCTTTAAGTTGTTATCAGCCATTGAAGCACTTTTTACAACATAAGCAATGTCTTTGGCAAAAACAAGTGGTGAAACCATTAGAGCTAAGAATACTGTTAAAAAAATTCCAGCCAATATTAAAATAAATAATTTCTTCTCCTTTTTCTTTTTTATAATATACATCAGGCCAACAATAACTGCAATTAATAAAATACTTGTTAGCAGCAGGCTTAATACTAAACTGCCATTTATTTTTCCATCGCTATTATTATTTCCTGAAAATACTGAAAGTATATTTCCACTCAGGGTTCCATTGCCATTTGAATTGCTGTTTGAACTTCCTTGATTAACATTGACAATAATCTGTGAAGATAAAATAACTCCTGCCTCATTTTCGTTTGTCGGAGCAAACTTTACATTGATTCTTCCCTCATCTCTTCCAGTTTCCTCTCCAGCCCTTAATGTAAACTTTGCCCGTTTCTCCTCTCCGGCATTTAAGATAAAATTCTCATCAATTAATTCTATATTGTCAGTTAAATTCCCGCCAACAAATAGAGTGATATTCAAAGGAACATCATTATCATTAATAACCTGTATTGATCTTTCAATTTCCTCGCCAGGATCAAGATTTAATACCATTCGGCCGTTTCCTATCTTGCCGGTTATAGCGCTGGCTAAATTTAATGAAAAAATTAATAAAATAAATAATCCAATAACCATCCATATACCCTGAAATAAGTTAAATAAATTCTTTTTTTTCATTTGAAAATATAATAACACTTCATGCCTGGATAGTGCTACTTAGAAATTAAACCTTTTTCGTAAGTATTTAAAGATTATTATCGTCGAGAAAATAGTTTTTTGTAGTTACTTGAATTAGATGAAAATTTAATATAATTAGTAATTTAAGGGAGATGTCAAGAAGAACCGCAGCATTCTAAAGGGAAGCGTCATAAGAGAAACCGCAGGTGTCTTTTATTTTTGAAAATAATTCAATATCTTTACATGATTTTTAAGCTGGAAATAATTAAGTTACATTTAAAAGGAGATGTCATAAGAAGAACCTTGGTTCTTTTTATCCAGTAACTTTATCTAATGAATCAATCCAAATTTCTCCTAATAAAAGGAAAGTTTGATAAAGAAAACCATTGGTTGTCTTTATTATTTAATATGGTATATTTACCAAAATCAAATCGGCTTAATTACGCAATTCAAGCTCTTTACTTCATTGACTTCATTAAGCCCCTTTCCAAATATAAATACATTGTCATTTACAATATCGTAAATATCGGGGAACAATGTTACATCATATGCAGGGCATAGATTATTCTTGTTGTAAGGTGTTTTAACCAGTGTGAATGTGTTTGCAGTGAAATCTCTCCATTTTTCCAATCCAGCCATTTCTCTTTTAACTCTCACATAAAGTTTTCCTTGATTGTCAACTCTTGCATAGAACTTGTAAGTATCATTTCCAGTTATAATATAATGCATGTCAGTGCCTATTGAAAATGGTTCTACAGGCTGGTATTGGGTATAGAGTAATCCGCTTAATACTGAGAATCTATGCTTCTGTATTCCAGCTTCAACTTCGCGATAGCTATTATCTAATGTTAGAGTTACAGGAGCTCCAGGCTGATTGCTCTCGCCATATGTACAATAAAAATTATATGTATGTCCTTGCTGCAAGCTTGTTTGTATAGGCTGTTTTATTTCCAAATACCTTTCAGGATTTGGATTAAATATTGTGCTCGCCTGGCAGATTTGATTGAAATTATCGAAATCATCGTCAGTTATATTAATAATTGTATCATTTTCACGAGGTTGTGGCAAGCATGCAGCATTCAAGCATCCAAATGGGCAATTTTGTACAAATGTATTGGTTGTCTGTGTGTTGCAGTTATTGTTTAAGCATTGTGGAGTTTGAGTTCTGTTCATAATATTATTTCCATCACAAAATAGCTGGCTTGTTACACTTCCGCATTGTGAATCAATTGTACATTGAGGTTGCGGCAAACACGCTCCATTACTGCAACCAAACTGGCAGTTTTGCAAAGTAGTATTTGTTGTAATTGTTGTGCATGTATTAGTCAAAGTGCATGTTGGTGTTTGAGTAATATTGATTCTGTTATTTCCAGAACAAATTACCTGGCTTGACTGGATTCCACACTGCGCGTTATTTATGCATTGCAACTATTCACAGTTCCTGGATTTACACAAATGTCAGTTGTCTGCGCATTATTATCATTGCAGTCATTATTTGTTATGCATCTTATATTATTGTGCTGGCAGAAGCTCTGTTGTGTTCCCGGATTTATGCAAAGATCCTGGGTATATGCATTATTGTCATTGCATTCAGCATCTGTAAAACATATTGGTCTTGGAAGGCAGGCTGCATTAGCACAACCATACTGGCAGGCCTGAACTAACAAATCATTTGTCACACTTGTGCAAAAATTATTTGCAGTGCATGTAGGTGTTATAGTTCTGTTAACTAGATTATTTCCAGAACAGACTAAAATACTTGCCATACTTCCACACTGAGCATTATTAATACACTGCAATAAATCATGTCGGCAGAAACTATTAACAGTTCCAGGATTTACACAAATGTCTCTTGTCTGCTGGTTATTATCATTGCAATCAACATTTGTGAAGCATATTATTGTTTCATGCCTGCATTGATTATTCACACATTGATCTATAGTATGATTATTATTATCATTACAATCTAAATCCTCATCACATTCTCCAATTTGTGTGAATACACAAATTCCATTACTGCATGAATCCTGAGTATTTGCATTATTATCATTGCAATCCTGTATTAATCTAGGTGTTCTGCTTACAACGCAGTTGCTTTGCAGTGTTCCAGGATTTACACAAATGTCTTATAAACATCATTCAGCGAACAGAATTCTCCATCAATAAATCCAGTCACTCCGCACTCTAAATCATTCAAACAATTTACTTCAGTATTCAAACAATAACTTTGAGGTGTTGAAGGATTTACACACTGGTCAACAGTTCTCACATTATTATCATTGCATTCATTGTCATTATTACATTCAATATTAGGTATTATACACACTTCATTATTGCATCCATACTGACATGTTTGAACAACATTATCTGTTGTAATTGTTGTACATGTATTGCTGGCAGTGCAGTCTGGTGTTTGAGTTCTATTAACTCTGTTGTTCCCAATACAAATTATATTACTTATTTGTGTTCCACACTGAGCATCATTTATGCATTGTAATAAATTATTTTCACAGAAACTCTGCGGAGTTCCAGGATTTCTGCATATATCCTGTGTTTGTGAATTATTATCATCACATTCATTATCATTATTACATTCAATTGTCTGATTTACACAAACCAATTCACAGGTATTATTTCCAAGGTTTTCATAAAGCTGGATTATTCCATTATAGTTGTCAACAAAGAAATACTGCCCATTAGTTATTTGAGCCATGTCTTTCAAAACCTGCTCGTTAATTTCGTTTTTCTTTCCAAATCCGACAGTTATTATCATAACTCCTCTGTTTTTGGCATAATTTGCAGCGCTGATTGAAGATTCAATATCAATAGGATCTGTGAATGTTCCTGTAGTATCTTGTGAATTTGCAACAGTTGGCGCTCCGTCTGACAAAAATATTATGACCTTTGGCGCAGTATTTCTTCCCTGGTTGATTAGCTTGTCGACAGCAGCAATTATGGATTGATTATAATTTGTATCAGCATTTCCGTTTGCATATAATTGGGTTATTCCAGCATTTATTACATTAAAGTTGCTTGTCAAGCCAACTTCATTGACAACATCTGTTGAAAAAGTGCTTAATCCTATTTTTGTTCCGCTGTTTTTGTTTAAAGCAGCTTCAGCAAGTTTTGAAGCAGCGTCTCTCGCGCTTTTTATTTTTGTTATTCTCTGGAACCTATTATCTGCAGGAGGATCTAGATAGCGATTCATGCTTCCACTTCTGTCAAATACCAACTCAAAATCCAACGCCCCACCAGAACATATTTCTGTGCATATCTGCCCTTCTATTATACAAGTTGACGAACATCCATCTCCATTAATTAAATTTCCATCATCGCACTGCTCTCCGCTTTCTCTAATTCCATTACCACATACTGGTTGTATAGGATTATGTACACATTGTGATTGTGGAGTTCCAGGATTCAAGCAAATATCCTGTGTATTTGGATTATTGTCATTGCATTGCGCATCATTACTACATTCAATATTCGGCTGGATACAAGCGCCATTTACACAACCATATTGGCAATTCTGCAAAGTAGTATTTGTTGTAATTGTTGTGCATGTATTAGTCAAAGTGCATGTTGGTGTTTGAGTAATATTGATTCTGTTATTTCCAGAACAAATTACCTGGCTTGACTGGATTCCACACTGCGCGTTATTTATGCATGCAGCGGAGTATTTACGCAATTGCTGTTTATTGTTCCTGGATTATCACATTGATCACTTGTTTGAGAATTTCCATCATCACAATCAGCATTTGAATTGCATTCTATAATAGTATAGTTGCATTGATAATTAATACACTGGTCAATTGTCAAAGCATTATTGTCGTTGCAATCCACATTATTAATACATTGTATAGGATTATGCACACACTCGGCTTGCGGTGTTCCTGGAGATAAACAAATATCTTGTGTATATGCATTATTATCATTACAGTCAGCGTCGTTGTTGCAAGCTGGCTGATTTAAACAAGCTCCATTGCTGCAACCAAACTGGCAGGTTTGAATTAAAACAGCTTCGTCTTCAGGATTGCTTACACAAGAATTATCACTGCATCCCCTGTCTGTACAAACCCTATTTTGATAAACGCTATTATTTAAGCAATATCTCGCTCCAACATCACTGCAGGAATCTTCTCCGCATTCATTTACTAATAAAGGATTTTGAGTTACAACGCAGTTGCTTTGCAGCGTTCCAGGATTAATACAAGTTGAATTCTGGAAAGTTTTTTGAACATCATCAGCTGAGCAAAATTCCTGTCCAAGAAATCCTGTGAAACCGCAATCACTATTTGTCAGGCAGTTTACTTCTGTATTTCTGCAAAAACTATCTTCATCTCCCGGATTAATGCATTCATCAACTGTTCTGTTGTTATTGTCATTGCAGTCGCTGTCAGATGAACATGGAATAGGTATGTATTCGCAAGTGTGATCCTCTTTACACTGGTCAATTGTTCCAGCATTATTGTCATTGCAGTCAGCATCAACATTGCATTCAACGCAATTTCCATTGAAGCAGGCATTAGTGCATTCCTGAACTAATGTTTTATTCTGAGGCACTCCAATACATTGGGCATTTAAGCTTCCAGGATTCTGGCAGCTGTAATCAACATTGTCTCTGAAAATATTTTTTCCTTCACAATAAGGGTCTCCAATAGAATCATCTGAACAATCATTGTCGTTTGAGCAAGCTGTTGCAACAAATGCCGCACATTCTGAGAAAAGCTGCTTTGCCTCCGGAGTCCAAAAATCAGACTCTATAATCCCATAGAAACACATCTTTCCGTCTGCAAATTCTCCATTGTTTAATCTGCTGCTTGCATTTGCATAAGCTATTACAGCCCCCAAATCTCCGTCTAAGTTCCCGACATGAGTTCCTGCTATTTCTTCAAATCCAGGAGCTTTGTTATTGTGGTCAAGATAATAATAAGGAATTGCAACAGTGCTTCCCGGATTAAAAAAAGCATCAGTATAAACCTGCAGAACCTGTATAAAATTTCCAAATTTTTTTACCTTAAGAGGCTGAGTTCCGCCTATTTTGGACACTCCATCAGCATCAGTTATATCCCAGTCTCTTCCATGATAATAATTTGCGATAATGCTTGGAAAATCATTGACAGGTATTAATCTTGGATTTGAGAATTTTTCATCACCAACGAAAATTAATCTATACTGCGAGAAATCTGTCTGTGAAGCCTGGGATGATTTTATTGTATCAACGCTTAATCCCAAGTTATTGAAAACTTCTATTACATTGGGGTCAATCTTGAAATTTTTGTTGTAAATGTATGCAACATCTGCAGCGCTTGCAAAAGAAATAGATAACAGGCTGATAAATATAATGCAACACAATAGGAGTATTACACCCCTTTTTTTAATGCCCCTCATTTTAGTTAAAAATTAACTTTTTTAAAGTAAAATCATTTATAAATATTGTTGTCGTCGAAAAAATACTTCTTTGTAATTACTTTTGATTGATACTAGAGGTATTTTTTGCGTTTTAAAAGAAATATTAAATATTTTTAAGTGATATTTAAAATTTAATTACTATTAATCTTATCTTTAATTTCTAATTGAATATTGTTACAATTAGAAAATTGTTTTACTGCAAGTGCTCCAAAAATTCCTAACCAAATTATACTAAGAAGAAGTGCAATTGTTTTTTCATTTATAAATTCTTTTGCGATTGAATAGAAAGAAAAAGCTCCAATAATACCAAAACCTAAAAACGAAGCCCCCTTAACAGAATATAAATCATGCTGTAAATCTAATAAATTCTTTTTTAGATTGTCCATTCTTTAACTTAAAGATTTTACTATAAGAAAAATTCCAAATAAAATCCCTATAATTGCTGGAATCTGGTACTGATTATAATTTACTAAGCTAATTACTTCTAAAATAAGTCCTGACACGAACATCAAAGTTTTTTTAGTACTATCATCAAATGTCTTTACCATTTCACTCTTTTTTATTGTTATAAGTATGATTTTATACTTTTTAATACTTTCTTATCCTTTTAGGTCATATAATTATTTGATATATTATATTAAGCAAGATTAAATTCAACTTGCTTAGAATCAGAATTTCCAGCTTTGTCAACAGCCCTTATTGTTAGATTATGGGTGCCTGGCTTGAATGTTATCTTTCTTTCGCAAATGTTTCCTTCTTTTAATCTTGAGCATAATAGTTTCCATTTCGGCCTTGAATCGCTGTTATCAATGTATTTAACAGAATCAAGATTAAGCTCGGATATATTAATTGTAAATTTAACTCTTTTATTATCAATCGTTTTATTTATGTAATTAATTATTGGAGGAGTTGTATCAACATTTATTGGAATTTCTCTTGATTCTCCAATATTTCCGGCAAGATCAGTTATTGTAAATTTATATTTAACTTCTTGCCCATCAAATGAACTTAAATCTTGGTTTATGAATTTTTCAACATTTCTGCCAGATTCACAAGGACCAGCTCCACCTCCTCCACTTTGCTGTCCACTTATTGTTAGCCCAAGCGATTTACAGTTATCTTCACTGTATCTAATATAAAAATTACTTCCGTTTGTGAAAGAGTTTCTTCTTGGAAGTGTTTTTAGGATTCTCGGTTTTTTGGGATCTATAATGGGCTGAGTATTAATTGAAGAATTATATACATAGAATTGAATATTGAATTCATTATTTGATTCATTTGTTTCTTTAAATTGATTATTCGGATCTATATTAATCTTAAAAAGATGCTGTCCTGGATTTAAAGGACCTATGACCCAAACAAATCCCGATTTAACTAATCCTCCTCCCTCAAAGTTAAACGAGTGTATCATTGAAATATTATCTAATGATGTAATTGTGGGAAGATTAACCTCAGAATCTAAAGGATTGTAAGTATAAAAAAAGAAAGCTAAAGTAGATTCATTATCATATATTTTTGGAGGACTATTAAAATAAAGATAACTATTTCCAGGGAAAACTGATCCGTTTAACATATAAAAGTCAATTAGTTGATTATCACAAGCATCTCCAATTCCATCATTATCTAAATCTTTTTGATCAGGATTGTAATTATTAGGGCAATTATCTAAATTGTCTTTTATTCCATCGTTGTCTGAATCTGGTATTACGTTAACAAAAAATTCTAAAATATTATTTGTGGTATCACATAAAGTAGTATTAAAGATGAGAGGAAAAATAATAGATTGATTTTGTAACCCACTTTTTAAAGACAAGAATTCCATAGAACTACTTTTATTTATTCTAAGTTTACATGTATTATATATAGTATTCAATCCTGAAAATCTAAAAGTATAGTAATTATCTTTAATTAAAGCAGTTGTTTCATCTCCCGGTTCCATGTGATAAAAATTTGGAGGTTTTGGTAAAGAAGAATCTAAGTTTATCTCATATACATTTGTCCTTAATGATTGTATATTTATATCTTTCCCAGTATCTTGATTATTAACATATAAGTCATAATTCCCAGATGAGATGGTAGTTCCCAGTTCTACAGAATTACCAGAATAATAAGTAAATATTCCGGTATCAATATTTTTTACTAAAGGATAATCAATAGAAGATTTTCTTAATTTAACACAGGAAGGACAAGGGGTATTAGAGCCAGTAAATCTTATTAGAACCATTCCCTCATTAAAAGGATAGTTAATGCTATTTTGTGTTAAATAATATTCGTTTGATTTAAGGTTAAAGTTATTCTTAACATTAGATTCACCAGAGTCTTTCAAGAAAGAAGATATACCAGATACAAGATTATTAATGCTACATGTCGATATTGTACTACTACACCAAGGAGCTAAAGGGATTACACTCTTTCCATGTTCATTAGCATGGTTAAGTTGTAATAATACTAATGGAATGTTATGATTTAATAAACTTGTACTTGAAGCTGAAACAACAGAATCAGAATCATCAGCTTCATAATAAAAAGCATTTATTACTATTATATCGTCCGCAATTCCAGAAATGGCTAAATATCCTATTGAAGATGATATACCTTTTTGATTTAAATTCCAAGTTAATGCACTTCCAACTGATAAATCGTGATATGATGCCTCATTAAAATTTTCATTAGTATATTTGCCAAAAGTTAAAATTTCCTTAGTATTATAAAGATTTCGCAATCCAATATCGCCTTCAACTAATTTATTGGAAGCGTATGAACCGTATAAAGGAGAACCAATTGTAACTAAATGTGCTATATCAGAATCATAATTGATATAGTTTCCAAAACTATTTCTGCCTAATCCAGCTGTATAAACTCTAGCAACTAAACCCCCCATACTATGACCTATCAAATTTACTTGTGATGAAGTTGCATGGATTTTTACAGCATCAATACATCCTTTAAGGAGGTAAGCATTATACCTATTATCTCCATTTGCGGGAGAATATTCTATTTGATATACTTTAAATCCTTTATCTGAAAACTTATCCGGAATATGCCCCCAGTATTTTTCTTCATCTCCATGGATTCCATGAATTAAAATAATAGGATAATAATTACTTGGATTATTTTTTAATGATCTACATATAGAAGACAAAGAGAAGGAAGGCAATGGTGGATCTTGAATTGAAGAAAAGGATTTAACCGTTTGGTCATTATTTTCTCCATCAAATCCATTAATCTTTTTAATATATCCATTATAATAAATTAAGTTTGATTTATCGATAGATTGATATTCTCCCTTATTATTAGATAGTTTAAGATTAGGTAAGGAACCATCGTAAATATAAATATACTTTAAATAAAAAGATGATGATCCATTTATATTAGAGATGTTAAAGGTATATTCTTTATTTGATAAATTATCTGATTTAAATACTATTTTTTCTTTATTAGAACTAAATTCCATCCAATATGCGTTTAAACTCAACCTCAAATTATCAACTAAATCACTAGTTAGTATTGAGCCATTATACTCAATATAATATCCATCTTTACTTATTCCAGGTAAATTTTTATCAATTTCTTTTATATTATTATATTTATCAGAAGATTCGTCTATGATAACATCCTCAAAATAATTTTCAAATTTATTAATATAATTTGATGTATGGTACTCTATAGATATTGGAGTCTCTTTTTCAATTATTAAATATTCTCCCCCTATTGGAGGAACAACATTACATCCAGACCAACAAAAGATATCTTTAGTTTCTACATTATAATTACCTAAAGAATCTGTCATAATATTTTTTATCTGTCCACTAGAAAACTTTATTTCAATAAAAGTATTTGAATAGGGATTATATACAGACTTATTTAATGACGAGTTGACCTCAATAGAAGCTATTTTCCCGCTATAGGAAAATACAAAATTTATTGTTAAAATAAAAAAGAATAAAATAAAGATTTTCTTACCATTCATTTAACTTAAAGCCTCCTTTAATCCAAAGAATATAGGCCAAAATAAGATTATTATAATATTTGACCAAATACTGCTAAAATAAGTTTCAAGGAAATTTTTATTGGGTAAGGTTAAAAAAGTTAAATAGTTTACATATATAGATATAAAAAATCCAATTAATAAATAGATGAGTAAAAAAATAATGAGGATATTTTTAGTTCTCTTTTTCATGTTTCATCAACCCCAAATTACACTCTTTCTTTCCATCCTCTCCCTACGTTCCCCCTTCTCTTAAACCTATCTTACTACTCAAAGATAATCATAAACAATTGTTAAGTTTTTTGAAGATAAGACAATGGAATTTAACGACCGAAAGATTTAAATTGTATATATATGTGTATATATTAACAGGTAAGACCTGAAAGTCAGTGTACCTTGAGGTGCACGTTTTAGTGCTTTCAGGTTCTGTTGCTTTTATTCTACCAGACATGATAAACCCCTTGGCCATTTTTTATCTGCCTCTTTAATAGCTTCTTCAATCGGAATAAATCCTTCATCAGACATTAAGAATTCTTTTAGCTGCTCTTTTACAGCCATAGCATAAATCCTTTTAAGAATTTCATCATAACTTTCTACTTTTAAGCCAAAAGTAGATATTTTTTCTTTTGTTTCCTTGCTTAATTGAATTGTTGTTGTTTCCCTGTTAATCTATAGTAACTATAGTTTCTAAATCTTCTTACACTTGCAGTTCGCTGTTTCTCCTCTAGAAGTATTTTTGTAAGCTATTGTGCAGTTCCATCCTAAATCAATAAAGCTGGTTAAATGGCTATCTTTAGCATACCCACATGCAATATTTTTTCTGTCACTGCTGCTTAAATACTTGAAATAATTTAAGAAACTTAAATTTGTTGAATTAGCATTTATAATTTTTTGGCTTTCCAGTTTTTTTATTCTTCCCTCTTGGTTATTTGTTTTTGAAATTAATCCGTTTATTGTTAGTGTAAAATTTGCAATTGTGTTTATTATTGAGGTTTTCCATATTTCCAAAGCAGAAACTTTATTTTCAATATTTTTTATTCTTGCTTCTGTAATATTATTTTCCTCTTTAAGTTTTGCTTGCACTAAACCATAGCCATAAATCTCATCCCATCCGCTAATTCCAAGATCAAGTGCATCTTCATGAAGCTTTGCTCTTATTTCATTGGGAGTTTTGCTTTTATTTTGTTCAAGCATCAGCGCAGCAACTCCTGCAGCATGTGGTGCTGAAAAAGAAGTTCCTGATGCAATTGCATAACTATTATTTATGTAAGTTGTCAGAATATCTGTTCCAGGAGATGCAAACTCTAAATCACTTCCAATATTTCCGAAGGGAACATCATTATTTTCATCAATATTTCCAGCTGCAATTACACTTGTATATTTTGCAGGATACAAAACATTGCCTCCATCATTTCCTGCAGCTGCAACCAAAATTATCCCGGAATTATATGCTTCAGCAAGCTTAATTTCTAATACTTCTGAATAAACATCTGTTCCAAAACTCATGCTGATTATACTCATATTATTTTCAATAGCCCAATCAATTCCGCTTATTATATCACTTAATGTTCCCCCTGTTTCATCCATTACCTTAACCATATATAATTCAATGTTTGGAGCAACTCCAACAATTCCAATTCCATTGTCTCTGGCTGAAATAACTCCTGCAACAAGTGTTCCATGCCCGACAAAATCCTGAGTGTAATTTTCTCCTGCAATAAAGCTGATTCCTCCGCTTACATTTAGCTCACTATGTTTTGCATCTATTCCTGTGTCTAAAAGTGCCACTCTTATTTTTTTGCCAGTTGTTTTATGCCAGACATAAGGCGCTCTAACTCTTTCAACTCCCCACGGAATTAATTCACTAGAAGCCAGCTCAGAATAAGTTTCATTGCTCACATTGTTTAATATATTATATTCTGTTTCTGAATCAGGATTTATCTGAATTTTCTTGCCTCTCAGCACAGGCTTCAGTGTAGCTTTTGCCTTGCTTACAGAAATTCTTTCGCTAACATTTGGCAATGGAATTTTAAAATTCTTTTCACTCACCCACTTGTCATTTTGAGAATCATAAACATTTACTATAACGCTTCCATCAGTGCTTTTATTAATTACTGCTTTATTTGCGTATTTTGCAGAGCTGAATGGCAGGGCAATAAAAACTATGAATCCTGCAAGTAATATAATTAACATTAACTTATACAACAGCCTCTTTTTCATTTTAAATCTAATATAAGAATAATCATGATTGTAAGTTATAAAGTTTGTTATGGTCATCTGTTGAGAAGATATTTTTCTGCGACAGAATTATGGTTCATTTAGTCAAATATACAATACTAAATTTCTCCCTGCTAGAAATCTAAATTAATTTATTATACATATTAAATAATCTTAAAATAATCAGTAACTTTCATTGATAAAGTATGTAAAGATATTATATGTTTTCAAAAATATTTAATGAATCACTACAACACTAAATTTTTCTCTTGTGAAAAATTTAACATAATTTTAACATTAATGAAGTGATTTTAAATCATATGAGTATTAATTATAGCTTACTTAAACTTAGTCACTTAAAATGAATAAATAAGGTAAAATTATAGCATGATTCAAGAACAATTTCGGATTAATATTATTTATTTTCCTATTTGCACCTCTCCATCAGAGTTGCTGTCATGTCATCAACATTCATATTCTTGCCCGCAATATCTACCATTTTATTTTTCTTGTCAAGATTTATCACAGCTAATTGTTTTATATTGGCATTTCTGTTCTCTCTGAAATCTCCGTTTACAAGAATCTGTGCATTATTATTGTCATTTGATAAAGCTCCGATTACTTCAAAGCCATAAGTTATTCTTTTTTTATTTCCCTGAGCCTGCAATGATCCCTGGCTTGGAGCTGCATTCGCCAAAGGTATGCTGAAGCTTAATTTATTTCTTGATCTTTCACTGCCATCCTCTAAACTTCCCCCATTAGCCCTGACAGAACAGCCTGCAAGCATTGTTTTATTTACAATAAATAATGGCTCTCCAATTTTTTCTCCATCTTTTTCATTATTCAGGAATGTAATAAATTTTGTAGAATAAATTCCTATTTTATAATTTTTGGTATTTGAAGTAATATTATATGAAAAAATGCCGTTTGTAAAGCAATTGTTATATCCATAGCCATATCCATAGCCATATCCATTGCAAGATACATTTTCAACTTCAGAAATTTTTTTAATTGTCATTCCCTTGCATCCTGAAATTATTGTCCCATTTGGAAGAAAATCACATGCGATTGTTTCAGGCCCGTCAAGAACAAAAGAAAATTTTGTGATCGGCATTTTTTCGTTTGACTCAATTTTTGCCGAGACAAAAAAATTTGTTTTCTGCCCGCTTCTTACAAATTGGTCAGAAGAAATTAATCCAAGTGTGAATGCCTGTGCAGGGCCGGCCATAATTAAGAGTAGAAGTATTGTTATTGTCGTTATTGCTGAAAATATTTTTATTGATTTGCCATTCATTATTCCCCTAGTCCCGATCCATGTTCACATCTTTTTTAAATGTCTTTTTGTGATTTAACAATATTTACAATTATTAATCACACGAAAGTTAATACGCGCTTATATTTAAATTGTGTTAATTGATATCCAGTGGTAAAAATTTCAAAAATACCATATTTAAGCTTTATTTTTGGCCTTTTCAGCAGTATTTTTAATAATTTTAGTTAAATTTAGTGTGAATAGTCCAGCTAAATTTGTAAGTTATTTTGAAACACCAAAACTGATTAAATTGATTAAATAAATGGTAGTTTAATAATTAAGAAATAGTTGTTAAGTATAATAAGTTAGGGGAAGATATTGTAGTAATTCAAAATTTATTTTTTATCTTTTCTTTGCATAAACAATTCCGACAAGAGCAACCATGATTAAGTTTACAAGAACAAAAATTAAAATCATAAACCAGTAGTTGTTTGTTGAATTAGTATTTCCTGCTTCATTTTCATCTTTAACAACAACCGGAATTTTAGTAAGTGAATTTGCTTTTTTAGCAGTTAATTTCTGAGAAGCAATATTTGAAGTCTGTGCTTTGTCATCTTTTATTATTTTTCCGTCATAAACTTCAGCATAAATACTTGCTTCATTTTTTCCTAAAAACCAGATGCTCATTTCCATATCTTCTTTTTGATCCTTATTCAGGTCCACTTTTTCTGTCTCATCCATTTTTATTTCAAGTTCCTGCTTATCATTGCTATTAATTCCAACATGAACTGAATCAGCATCTATGCTTTCAATCTGCATTTCATGCCAGTCTTCAGATGTCATGATAGTGTAATCATCTCCGCTTGTTACTTTCAATGTTTGTTTTGAATCTCCGGCATTATTCACATTTGTTTTCTTGCTATTTCCCCTGCTATGCCCGTAAGGGTTTGAGCTTGAGGATTCTGATTTTATAACAACTTTATTGCTCATTTCCTGAATAATAACATCATTCCCAATAACTGCTTTTGCAATAATATCATAAGCTCCTAAAGAATATCCATCTGTATCCAAGGTTATTTTATAAGTTACTTCCTTGTCCTTGAAACCATATCCAAATTCAGATAAATAGCCGTATATTCCTCCAGCAACATTAACTTTTGTAATATTAACCACTCCCATACACTGGGATAACTTATTCCCGTTTGAATCAAAAACACATTCTTTGCTTCCATCTGGTCCGTCAAGTGTTAAAGTTATGGTATTCAGCGAAGTTTCCTCATTTGAATTCATCTTAACAGAAACATCAAAAGTTATATTCTCGCCTTTGCTAACAAAATCCTTGTTGGAATCAATAGCTAAAGTAAATGCTTGTGCAGGCCCCGAAATAACAAGAACTGCAATAATTATCAAGCTCATAAGAACCGCGCTTGTTTTTATCAGAATATTTTTTGCTTTCATTTTTTATCAATTTTCTAATGCTTTTTCTTAATTTTACTTATTTATAAATGTTACTATTTTTAAATTAACACAAAATGATAAGCTTTAAATACTACTATCAACCAGGGAATAACATATTATATATAGAAGAAGGACTTCAAATGAGAAATAAATTAAATAAATTGGTTCCAGGATTCATAAAAACCCAGAGGTGGTTTTTATAAATGATAACCTACTTAAAAATGCCGCAAAAAAAGAAAGTAAAATTAATTGTGCAGATTCCTGCTTATAACGAGGAAGCTCATATAGGCAAGGTTATAAAAGAAATTCCGAGAGAGATAGAAGGAATTGATGAAGTTGAAGTTCTTGTTATTGATGACGGTTCTTCTGACAATACAATTGAAGAGGCAAAGAAAGCAGGAGCTGATTATATTGTTAGGAATATTGACAATCAAGGTCTAGGAAAGACATTCAAGAATGGAATCGATCATGCTATTGAACTTGGAGCAGATATAATAGTAAATATTGATGCAGATGGGCAATTTAATTCTAAAGATATTTCAAAATTAATTAAACCTATTTTAGATAAAGAAGCTAATATGGTTACTTGCTCTCGTTTTTTAAAACCCGAGATGACAAGAAACATGCCTTGGATTAAAAAATGGGGCAATAGAAGATTTACTAAATTAGTTAACAAGCTTACTGGACAAAAGTTTACAGACACTCAATGTGGTTTTAGAGCTTATAGTAAAGAAGCAGCTATGAGGTTGAATGTTACAGGAAGCTTTACATATACACAAGAGGTTTTTCTTGATTTAGCTGAGAAGGGTTTGAAAATAAAAGAAATACCCTTGGAAGTTAATTATTTTAAAGATAGAAAGTCCGTTGTGTCTGGTAAATTAATGAGATATGGCTTTAAGAGTTTTGGAATAATTGCAAGAGCAACACGTGATACACAACCAATGACTTTTTTTGGATTGCCTGCAATGATAATATTCATCTTAGGATTTATTGGAGGCGCTTATTCATTCGGCTACTGGCTTTTTACTAGCACTACAACTCCTGTAAGAACTCTTTTATGGATTTCTATATTTTTTGTAACATCTGGAATAGCACTTGGAATACTTGCTCTTGTTGCAGATATGCTTAAAAGAGTTAATAAAAATCTTGAAGAGATTTTATATAAATTAAAAAAGAAAGAGTTTGGCAACGGGCATTAGGGGGAGATGATGAAACTCCTGTTTATTACAAAATCATATTCTATGAATAAAGGGGGAAAAGAAATATATAATTATAATCTTGTTAAATCTCTAAAAGACAATAAATTTAATATTAAATTAATTGCAACTTATGGGAATATCTTAAACTTGATATGGTTTTATCCATATTCATTGATAAGAGGCTTTTTTTCTTTGATCTTTAATAAAATTGATTACATTCATATTGGAGATACTTTCACACTTCCAGTAGGTATGGTTTTGGCAGCTTTATTTAATAAAAAAATATCAGTTACTTTATATGGATTAGACATAACTTATCCTTCTGAAGTCTATCAATCAGTTTTTATACCTTTAGTTAAGAAATGCGATAAAATTATTGTTATTAGCGAAGCAACAAAACAAGAAGCAATTAATAAAGGAATTAGTAAAGATAAACTAGTTGTCATGCCTTGTGGAGTGAATATAGATGATTTTTCAATAAATAAAGATAAGAATAAATTAAAAGAAGATATTGAAAAGAAATTCAATTTAAACTTAAAAGATAAAAAAATACTCTTAACAGTTGGCAGATTGGTTAAAAGAAAAGGTGTTGAATGGTTTATCAATGAGATAATGCCAAAATTAGAGAAAAGCTATATTTATTTAATTTCAGGAGAAGGAAAAGAAGAAGAAAATATAACAAAGGCTATAAAAAATAATAACCTAGAAAAGAGAGTGTTTTTGCTTGGAAGAGCGGATTTTGAAACACTTAAAATACTATATAATATTTCAGATGTTTTTGTTATGCCAAATATAAAAGTTGAAGGAGATATGGAAGGTTTTGGTATTGTTGCTATAGAATCTGCATCTGTTGGATTGCCTGTTGTTGCTTCAGATATTGAAGGCATAAAAGATGCAGTTATAAAAAATAAAACAGGTTATTTAGTAAAAGAGAAAAGTACTAAAGAGTTTATTAAATCAATTAAATCAGCCAATATGCTAAACAAACAAACCATGAAAACATTAATAAAACAAAACTTCGCTTGGGATAAGATTGCCCAAGAGTATGGGGGTGTTTGGAGATGAAAATAATTGTCTGTACTAGAGACTTAGATTTTGGAGTAGGAAGCGTTGTGAAAAATGAATTAAAAGATATGGACAAAGATAAAAAAATTAGAAAAGTAATTGTGATAGGTCCAAAAAAATTAGGTGGATATAGTGATAAGATTAAATTTGAAATAATAAATAATATTGGAAGATTTTTTATTACTAAAGAACCTTATTTTGCATTTAAATGTAACTATAAAATAAAGGAAATCTTGAAAAAAGAGGAATTTGATAGGATTAATTTACATTTTCCAATATATGCTGAAAATTTTGGCCCAAAATTAATTATTAAATTTCATAGAATACATAAAGCTAAAGTTCCTATAAAAGAGGTTAAGGAATTTATGAGTCTACTATTTCATAATATATACTCTTATTTTGATTACAGAACAATAAAATATTCAAATCAGGTCCTATTTGTTAGTAGAGCGTCATTAGAAGAGGCTAAAAAATTATATCCTAAATTTAAATCAAAATTCTTATTTGAACCTAATAAGGTAGATAGGTCAAGATTTTTTCCATTATCTATTAATAAAAGAGAGAATCTCAAAAAACAATTAGGGTTTGGAGATAGAAAAAAGAATCTATTATATGTGGGGAGGTTAGATCCTCTAAAGGGGATTATGAATCTAATTAAAACCTTAGATGAATTAAAAGATCCTAAATTAAGGTTAATAATTATTGGTGATGGATTTCTTAAAAATAAGGTAGTAAAGTATCCGTTTGTAGTTTATTTAGGGAGAATTTCAAATGAAGAACTTTATAAATATTATAATATTGCAGACCTATTTATTTTACCCTCACTTTATGAAAATGCCCCAATGTCAATACTAGAAGCAAAGGCTTGTGAATGCAAAATATTGGCGACCAATGTTGGAGATAATATGTATTTATTAAATAAAGGTCAGATTTATTTAGATAATAATGAACTGAAGAATAAACTAAAGAGGTTAAAATGAGATTAAAAAATAAACTTTTATATTGTCTTTTTGTTTTAATTATTTTAATTTATTTATTATTTTATTCAGTTTCTTTTTGGAATTATCATTTACCTTTTTATGGTCAAGGTTTTGATTCTTATCAATATATGGGCTTATATAAAATTAGTGAAGATAAGATATTTAACTCTTTTATTTATTCAGAAAATCTTTTTCCAGGATTATATTCTGATGATTTTCATTTTGGAATTAATATTTTTTTATTTATTATCTTGAAAAATATACTAGGAATAAACAATTTACAGACAATATTTATAGTGGGGTTGTTTGGGTCCTTACTATTTTTAGTTGCTATTTACTTTTTCTTAAAGAAAGTTATGGATAAGGACACTAATAAAATTATCCTTACGATAATAATATATCTAATTTTTTCAGTAGGTTCATTAAAATGGCTTGGTAGATTTAATTCCTTTTTTGATTTGTTAGTTATCTCATCTTACCCATCAAACATTGGAATTTCTTTAATGTTAATTCTATTAGGGCTTAATATAAATATAGTTAAATTAAATTTTAAATTAGTAACTTTAAACATATTAATATTTTTTTTGCTATTTTCCTCACATATTTTAACTGGATTTATTTATTTATTATTATTCTTTATATTATTTTTTACAAATTCTATAAAAGTTAAAAAAATAAATAGAAATTATATATTTATATTTTTGATTTATATAATGATACTCTCAATATTGCTTTTGTGGCCATATTATAATTGGCTAGATTTTTTTATTAATTCTAATCCAATTCAAACCGAGAGTCTTAGAGAATTACCATTAACTATTCAAGAATCGTTATCAATTTTAGGTATACTTATGATAAGTTTGGGTTCTTTAATTAAAAAACCTAAAGATAACTTATTCATGATTATATGGATTTTAGTCTTTTTTATAGTTACTTTATCCTATTTAACCCCATTCAGAGTTTCTTCTTACTGGAGATTCTTAAGTTTTATAAAAATACCTTTAATGATATCAACGACTCTACTCTTATTTTATCTCGATAATAAGAAATTAAGAGTATTTATGATATGTATAATAATAATTACTTCTTTTTTAGCTATTTCTTTTAATATTAATGAGTTAAAATTGAAAGAGAATAATTTTGATAAGGTGTTAAATATTAATAATCAGCTAAAATCTAATTCTAGAATATTTGGAGATCCCTTTATCTCGTATGGATTACAAGGACTTGGCGATCAACAAACCTTTTTTGTTGCTGAAGGGCATACAGGAAATATTAAATCCCAGAAAATAAATAAAGAGAGATTAAAAATATGGGATAGTGGATGTAATAATCTTACTAAAGAATTTTATATTCAATTTGACTATTTTATAACATATAAAAACACGAATTGTAAGTCTAATTTTTTAAAGGTTTTTGGTTCAATAAATTATACAGACTATAAAGGTATTGAAATATATGAAATATCAAAAATTTAAGCATTCCAAACTCTTCCCCCAGTCAAAATGTGCCAGAGAGACCTTGAAGATTTACAAGCAAGTTTTGAAAGAAAAAATAAAAAAATAAATTCTATTTGTAACAATTACTTAGCAAAAAATGCTAAATTTGCCATGATAAGATATATAAATGCGCAAGAAAACATTATTACTTTTTGCCAACTTTTTGGAACAATAAATCCTATTCCAAATAAAGATAATGCTACTCCTAGCAAAGTTGACCCATTAACAAAAGTGGGTGTTATAGTTATCATTTTGTTATTTTGACTCCTCCATAGAGAATAAAAATACTCAAGTTATTTAAATGCTTACTTTTATACTTTTTTTATTTTTTTAAAATATATTAATAAAACAACTTAACCCTCTTCTTCACCCCCCAACCCTACTTTTACTTAGGCTTGATAATTTCAGGAACAACGCTAATTTTGTGTTTGGCTTATTTGGTTTATGATTGGAGAAAAAGAGGAAAAAAACCTTAAACAATCCAAAAAATTCCCTTATGATAAATGTGTAAGGGAGACATTGAAGGTTTATCAAGAAGTTATGAAAAATAACCAATAACCACATTGATAATATAAATAAGGCATAAATTTTCTTAATGAAAATTTAAACATTGTATGCTTAAAAGATAACAACAAAAGTCTTATAACTCCTTTATTCTTATTTTGATTATGGAAATAGTTTTTACAGAACATTCAAAAGAGAGGATGCAGATAAGAAAAATAACAGAAGAAGAAATTAATGAAGCTATAAAATATCCAGAAGAAGTAAGAAAAAAAGAAGGAAAATATTATGCAAGAAAGAATATTGGAAGAGCCAATATAGAAGTTGTTTACGAAAAAGAAAAATATATAAAGATCATAACTATATATTACTTATAGATTACAAAGGTAAAAATAAAAAATGAAAATAACATTTGACAAGGAAGCAGATGCAATGTATATAGAAGTAAGCGAGGGAGCTTTTGCTAAAAATAGAAAGATTGATGATGAAACTATTATAGATTTAGATAAAAATGGGAAGATTATAGGAATAGAATTATTGAATGTAAGCAAAAGAATGTCAAGTGATTTTCTTTCAGATATAAGGGTTCAAAACTTGGTTTCTTCTTGAGATTTACAGCTAAATAGATGATATTTTTGAAAATATATAATACTAAATTTCTCATTGGAGATAAATTTAACCTACTTTAATAGTTTTTTAAGTTGGTTTTAAATTAGCAATCTGTTTATAACTCTTTTCCTCATCTTTTGTTCTCCCTCTTCCCAAATAACATTTTCCACAAAAACATAACTTTAAAAATCCCTTCCTTATCTTTCTACCATTAATATAATGCCAAAAAATGCCAAAACTAAATGCCAAAATGCCAATTAATACTAAAGACAAGAAGCGGATACTTATAATTAACTATGAATTCCCGCTTAAAAAACTAGCAGCAGAATTTCCATGCAAAACTTGCCCGTCAAAATTATTCCAAAGAGCTTCAGCTATTTTAAATGATTCTGAATCTGCTTTTGCAAGAATTTTTCTTATATTTTTTAACATTTGTTTCTTTGCATTCTCGTTTGCATAAGATGCTGAATTTCCTTTTATTAATGATATTGGAACAAGATTAGAAGGCTCTAAAAATAACCTTGCTGTATTGTCTTTTAAGGGATTGCCTATCCATTGTGTATCTACATAGAATTGAAATGGCCTGTCATAACCAATAAAACATCCATCTTTGGAATTTTTTGTGCAGGCAACACCGAGAACTGCGGCAGCATGGCAAGATCTCGCATAAACTATTCTATCTTTGATTAGAAAATCATTAACTCCAGCTTCTACTAAAATTTCTTTATTTCCGCTTATAGCTTTATCTGATCCATGGCCATTAAAAATAACCATTTTATAATCTTGCTTCTTGATTATTTTTTCAAATATATCTTTAACTGCATCTTTATCTTTAAGAGGCTTAATTTCTATATTTGCCTTATTGGCTGCATCTTCAATTTGCTGTGAAAATTGGGATAAATATTCAGTTACATCATCATGTCTTGGCATGGTTATCAGAATTCCTTTTTTCATTTTATATAGTTGTAATAGCCCTTGTAAAGTCTCCCCTCGCAACAGCTTTCATAAAAGAAATATGCGAATTAATTATTTGTCTGCCTATAGAATCCCCATCTTTAACATGCCTTATCATCTCTTCTTTTGTTAAAGCTTTATCGCTGCCTATGGCTAGTTTAAGATTGGAAGGAATCGTTTCTATTCGCATTATAACAACTTCTTTCAATTCCTCTTTAATTTCTTTTTCTTCACTCATATTATTTTAATATCCTCCAATACTTTCAAAATTTTCTTTCCTAAAGCAGTATTTTCCTCTATCTCTATAAATGCAGTATTCCAAGTGTATGGCTTTTTTTCAATAACTACTATTATATCTTTCCTTAACCCATCAGGAATATCTGCGTAAATCTTAAGAAATTTAGCCCTTTTATCTTCTTGCTTTGCCATAAATAGTTAATGTTAAGTATATATTTAAGTTTAACGCTCTTGGTTTTTGCAATATTTTGCCTACTATTATAACTTATTCCAATATACAAACCTCTCTGTTTTTCAAAACTCTTCTCCCAGTCAAAATGTGCCAGGGAAACCTTGAAGGTTTACAAGCAAGTTATGAAAAATGATTGATTCTAAGGCCTCAAAAGAATATCTTTTTAAATACTCCAAGATAGCTTAATTAAGCCTAAAACCCTCATTTTAGCATGGAAATTAGCTATAAAAAAATCATAGGTATTTTGATAATTTTAGTTTTATTAGCTTTGCTTATATATTATGCAAGCACTAATATATCTGATTTTAAGCAGTTAAAAATAGAAAATCCCTGGTACATCTTTCCAATTGCCATTCTGTTTCTTTTGCTATCTCTTACTAACGGGCTTGTAATAAAATATTTTACAGAGCCTTTTAATATAAAGTTAAAAGCAAAAGAGTGGTTTGGCTTGTCAATAATCACTTCTTTTTACAATATGATCACTCCTTTCAGGGGGGGAGCAATAGCAAAGGCAGCTTACCTGAAAAAAAAGCATAAGCTGGCTTACACTGATTTTTTAGCAACATTTTCAGGAGTATATGTCATTACTTTTCTTGTCGCAAGTTTCTTCGGTTTATTTTCTTTTAGCCTGCTTTATTTATATCAGGGAATATTCAACGTGATTGTTTTGCTAGTCTTTTCAGCAGTTTTCTTTCCGCTGTTATTTATTGTTTTATTTTCTCCATATATTCCTCCTGTAAAACATAAACACTTAAATAAAATAATTCAGGTTATTAACGGGTGGCATACTATCAGAAGAAACAGAAAAATAATTGCAGAAATTTCAATTATAACTTTAATACAGCTTATTTTATCCCTTATTTCAACAATTTTATCCTTTAGGGTATTTGGAATAAATATTGGGGTGATTGAATCAGCATTTTTAGTGTCTATAGGCAGTCTTGCAATGCTGGTAAGCATAACTCCAGGTTCTTTAGGAATTGCCGAAGCAATAGCTGTTTTTTCAGCGCTTATAATCGGAATAACTCCTGCCCAGTCTCTTACAGTCGCGATTCTTGGAAGGGTTATTTCAGTGGCAATCATATTTATTCTAGGGCCGGTATTTTCTTTCATCCTTATTAAACACAGGCCCAGAAAAATTTCTTATAAAATTAGGCGTTAATAGAAAATGAAACAAAAAATCCAGTCTATTATGGAAAGCAGCTTTTATCAGCTTTTGTTAATTTATTTTATACTTGTATTGATGATTACTTTTAGTTTATTTTATAAATACACTATTCACATGGAGGTATTTGCTTTAATCCTGGGGATATTGGGATTTTTTATTATAGGAAAGAACATTGAAGAAAAAACCAGCAGGTTTTTAGAAAACAAAAATTTTCATTATTCTCTGGTTGTTCTTGCTTTATTGCTTATCTTTTTTCTAAGAGCTATACCTTACATGAATAATAATATTCCTCTTGGTTATGATGCCGGAATTTACAAATATGCAATAGAACACGGTCTGGAAAATTTAGATAACTGGATTCTGCAGGGAGTAGAGCCAGGATTTCTGTATTTAATGTCAGTATTTAGATTATTTTTAAGCACAGATTTCACACTTAGATGGCTTTTTATTTTGTTTAATGTTCTTCTTGGGTTTTCAATTTATCTAGTTGCCAGAGAATATTTCAATAAAACTGCCGGCATTTTGGCTTTGTTCATTTACACATTTTCAATTATCCAGTTTAAGGTTTTTGAAATGATGTATTATAAGAATGTTATTGGATTAAGCCTTGCTTTGCTCGCCTTGTATTTTCTGAAAAAGCATGAAACCAGAAAAAAATATAGTCTTTTATTCTTTGTTATCTGCGCTGTCTTGACTGCCTGGATTCATAGACCAACCTTTTATATATTTGGGCTTTCATATTTCTTTTACTCATTTGCAAGCCCGTATAAGGACAGAAAATACCAATGGAAGATGCTTGCAAATAATATTTTAATCGGAATAATTATTCTTGCCCTCGCTTCGCTGCTTTATTTTGGGAAATTCAGCAAAGCAATCTTGCTTTTAATTGAACCTATTTTCTCGGGTTTTGTCGAGCCAGGGCAGAGTTCCGGAACATTTATCAACTTTTTCACTTACCAATTTACAACTCTTGTTTATCTGCCGCTGGGAATTATTGGGCTTTTATACCTCACCAAAAAGAAGCAGTTTAATGCACTTTTCTTCTGGGCATTAATAAGTGCAGTCATTGTTTATTTTCAATTTTTCTTTTTCAACAGGTTTATAATTTTTTTAGATATTGTAATAGTGATCCTGGCTTCAGCAGGATTTTCAGTAATTCTTGAAAAAAGCAGAAAAATAGGCATATTAATATTCATAATTCTTTTTATTTCTTTAATATTCAGCTCTTTTTCCTATTCTTTTGGCTCAAAACCTCTTTTAAACGAAAACGAGCTGGATACAATAAGCCAAATATTTACAATATCTGAAAATGAGGCCTTTGCAATGTCAACCTCAGCATATTACTCCACATGGGTTCAGGGATATTCTCAAAGAAGGACAATTGCCCCGGGATTATTTGATTATGATATCCATAATGAGCAGGAATGGAAAGATTTTTGGGCTTCAAATCAACCAAATTTAATAAAGAATTTTTTAGAGGATTATATAAACAAATATAAACAGCCATTATACATATTTATTGGCGAAAGGCAGAAAGACAATCTAATGTCTGTAAACATCACCTGCCTTCAGCAGGTCTATAATAAAAATGGAAACAAAATTTACAAATATCAATGTTAACAAGACGAACAATAAGGAAAAAAAGATACCTAGTTTATCAAATATAGAAGCAGATAGGCTTAGAAAACTTGTTTCAGAACCATATTATATTAAATTTATTAAAACTCTCATTATTTTAATTCCTGCTGCAATAATTATTTATATTACAGCATCTCATTTTTTAATAAACCAGCAGTTCAATTATGTTTATGATATTGGAAGTGAAGATGATAATTATCTTTCCCCATTACAAAGAGTGTCTGATAAAATATCAGACAAAACCATAAATTATCGAAATATAACTTCCTCGCTTGTTTATTTTGACATCCCAATAGCTGAGGGGGCAAGCGAAATTGAAATAGATATTAAATTCAAAGATAACTTTCCAGATAATTCAAAATTGATACTTGGGGCAAAAAATCAGGAAAATTGGAGTTATTATTTTCAGACGATTTACTCGCCAACTATAGAAGATTTGATGAATATAAACTCTTATGAAGAAGATAGCCCATTTATACTGATTAAAACTAATGAAAAAGCCAAAAATTACTCAATAAAGGAAATATTTGGCTCTGGAGAAAATATAGGAGGAATCAAGCTTGCAACAGACCAAAACTTGACTGTTAGAAAATTCTTTATTCCGGATTACACTCCTGAAAAATTTACAATAGATACTGCATTAAGGGAAAGCCCAAATTTTTATGTTTATGTTAAAGGAGATTTCACAGTAGAAGTTGAGAAAAATGACTTGAACTGGTATGAAAATCCGGATATTCTTGAAATAAATTTATATAACTTAAATAATACTTTAATTGCAAAAACAAAAATAGAAGATGATGGAGAAAAAGACAAAGAGCCGGATAAAGATGATAAAACAGTTCAAAAAGGCAAGCTGGAAGTATCTAATTTAGATGAGGGAGTTTACAGGCTTGAACTCAAAAATAATGCAGATATGATTATAAGAAAGATTACCTTAAATCAAAATAAAATTGTTTTGAAAGACAAGGTTTTTTTAGCTTCAAGCAGTGTTTATTTTAATAATATTGAATCAAAATCCAAAATTTACTTTAAAGCAGAAGATAGTGATAAACTGAAACTAATCACTTATCATCCATATGCTTTAAATCAATCAATAGAATTAGATAATAGGAATATTAAATTAAAAGAAATAAATAAAGAGTATCTTTTTGATATTTTATATTCTGACAACTTGCACACTTTAACTTCTAAAAAAAATGATGTTATCGTGTCTGCTCCGGTTTTGTTCTCATTTTCAGAGGATTCCTGGTTTGATCCGTTTAATGCTGGAAAGCTGGCATTTAAAGATGATATTAATTATCTTGAAAAAAATGCAGATTATGTGCTTGTTTCTTACAAACCGGTAATTAATCAGGATGAAAACTGGAGAATAGCTAAAGTAAGATTTAACTTATCCGGCTTGTATATTAAAGATAATAAGCTGAACATGGTATTTAATCTTCCACATTTAAATGAGAATAATAACCTCACAAAACAAGATTATATTTCAATAGACTGGATAAATATAACAGTTTATAAACCATCTAAATTTTAAAAAACAGAACAATAAAATGGAAAAATACTTATTAAAAGGACATTTGGCCTCAATTGTAAATTACACTTTTCAAACATTGCTGGTTACATACCTTATTTTGCTCCTAGCAGAGCAAATACAAAAGGGTTTTATTTTAAACTATCTTAATTTAAATTACTTGCTTGCCTTGGTTATTCTTTTAGGAATTTTAGATGTTTTTTCAGAGCATTCTTTTATCTCAAGCACCAAGCCTACTTGGAAAGATTATTCATTTATAACTATCTTAGGTATGGCAGGTTTTATAATAATAAAATTTAAAACAGAACAGCTTGGCTGGTTGTCCTTAGTTATTTCAATAATAGCTGGAATACTGATAATTCTGCTTTCAATACTTGTGCTGGAGGATAATGAAAATGAACAAACTGAATAATGCAAAGATTAAATGGATAATTGGGATTATCCTGGCAATTCTGGTATTGAACATCATATCAGTTATTATTGTCGCTTTCTCAAATATAAGTTATAAAGAATCACTTAGGATAGTTTTTGGGGCAGTTTATGTACTCTTTCTGCCAGGTTTTATAATGAGCTATATTTTCTTCCCTAAAACAAAATCAATTGAGGAAAAAATAAAAAGCGAAGCAGAAAATAGTAAAGAAATTGACTTGATTGAAAGAATAGCTTTAAGCTTTGCACTTTCAATTGCAATTGTGCCTTTGCTCGTTTTTTATTTGAATTTGATTGGCGTAAAAATAAGTTTTCTTAATACTTTTATGACAATTCTTGGAGTAATTAGTATTTCTGCCATAATATTGCTTGTAAAGAATAAAAAGAAAGTAGATTAGCGTATTTAAAAACTCTCCCATAAAAATCTTTAAAAATCGAAAAGTTCTTATATTTATATAATCAATTTGACTATACGATGAATCGAACAATAAAAGATCAATTGGACAGGTATATATTCGCATATGAGCATGCAAAAACCACTGATGAGAGAAAAGAGATAGATAAAGAGGTTATTCATTATCTCGGAGAAACATATAGAAATCTTCCTTTTAAAGATGAAGTTACTTATCTTGAATATTATGCTAGAAAAAGAAAAAACGGAAGGAAATAACTCTTTTTTCTGAAAATATTGCAATATCCAAATTAAAAGGAAGCTTCATAAAAGAAACCCTAGGTGTCTTTTATTTTTACGCTGGATTATATAAATTTAATTAAATCTAGTAATCTAAGTAATTTAAGATATATAAACCAGGTAAGATTATGGTAAGGATTCAAAAACAGATTCTGAAATTATTACAACACTAAATTTCTCACTTAAAAGGAGAGTTCATAAAGAGAACCTTGGCTATTAAAAGGAGATGTCATAAGAAGAACCTTGGTTCTTTTTATTATTTAAATTAATTTATTATCCATATTAAATAATCTTAAAATAATCAGTAACTTTCATTGATAAAGTATGTAAAGATATAGTATGTTTAGCATTTAAAAGGAGATGTCATAAGAAGAACCATTGGTCTATTAAAAGGAGATGTCATAAGAAGAACCATTGGTTCTTTTTATATTACACCAAATTCAACATCTTCACTATCAGAATTTCCAGCTTTATCTGTTGCTCTTATAGTTATCTCATGATTCCCAGGCTTGAAGCTTTTTGTAACATTTTTCACAATTCCAAAATCCTGGCAGTTTGAGCATAATCTCTTCCATCTAGGCTTGAAATCAGAATGGTCAATGTACTCAAGCAACACCGTTTCATTTATGCTTACTTTAAAGGGAACTTTTTTATTATAAACTTCCTGTTCTGGCTTCATCACATTTAATACAGGAGCTTGTGTATCAACAATCACTCTTATCATACTTGAATTAACAGTATTGACTTTGTCTTTTAACTGAAAGTAAAAATCAATAAATTCTCCATTGAATGCAGTTAAATCTACAAATTGTGAACAAATTGCATTACTGCCTGAAACACAACCATTAAACTGAATTACCGGATTAAATATTAAAGAAACATTCTGTAAATCTCCTTCAGTATATTTTACCAAAAACTCAGATCCATTAACAACCTGATTTTTCTTTGGCATTGTTTGCTTTATTTGTGGAGGTTTTGAATCAATAAACAAAACAATATTCTCTTCTTTTACAATTCCAAACTCGCTTGTTCCTCTTATTGTTATATTATTCCATCCGTCATTCAGAGACTGTGTTTTTCTCCTGCTTTCTCCATACTCTTCGCAGTTTCTGCATAAAGTTATCCATCTTGGCCTTCCGTCATTATAATTGATATATTCTAAAATTGAAGCAACTCCTTCAATACTTATATTAAATTCAGCTCTTTTATTATTATACATTTCATTTTCAGGCGAGTTAACAGTTATGTTAAATCCGTCTGTAATATTTAGCATAAACTGCCATGTTAATTGTGAGTTTCTTCCAGCCTTGTCAGTTGCATTAATTGTTACATTATGCCATCCTACTGATAAAGGATTTGGAGTATTATATTTCGCAATTACATCCAAGCTTCCTGAATTAAGCAGTGTTGGTATTACAGGACTGCCATCTAAAAACATGAAAACCTTGAGCTTATTTATTCCGGAATTTGATTGATATACCTCATCAATTAATGCCTGAATCTGGGGCATTAGATTATTATAGACAATAGAATTATGCGGAGGTTGTAAATCATTTATCAAAGGATCTGTAAAATCAGACTTAAATGTTTTGCTTTGCTCGTTCTCAACCCTGTTACAACTGAAATTGCTCCAATAAGTTAAAGTCATTACCCCTCCGGTAGTATTTCCGTTGTTTGGAGTGTTTTCCAAGCCAAATGCAATTCCAGAAAACACTGAATATGCCAGCCCGTCCCATCTATAAAAAATATTTGCAGCATCAGTATTTATTAGAATGAAACTTGGCTCACTAATGTACCATCCAGCCAAGCCATCAGGATTAGCAGGATTTACTGAAAGAATTGTTTTATTATTCACATAAAAGCTTTCAATGCCGTCCTGTGCAGTTATATTTAAGCAGTTTCGAGTATAAACAGTCCAGTCAACATTTCCAGTTAAATTAAATAAAGAAGAATTTATAGTTGTTGTAAAATTTGTCGGATTATTTTCAACTCCTGTAAAATTCATCCAATTTCCATTAATTAACACACTAAAAATAACTTCTTCAGCACAAAATCCAGAAACATTTACATTTAACCTTACATTATCTCCGTTTAAAACACAGATAGGAGAACTTGTTTTGTTCTGTATTGTTGTTGGCTGGTTTGAAGCGTTTTTTGTCCCTAATTGAAATATAAAACTTCCTGTAACATCTGGTATTCTGCTGTAAGTGCTTCCATTATTTCCAATATCAGTAAATATTCCTGTCTGATCTATTAAGCTGTTAGTATTATCGAAAAGTTTTAAGTTCTGGCTCGTATCTGCAATAGAAGGAGTAAATCCCTGCCTAATATAAAACGAATTTTCATTTAAACTAATATTATCTAAAGAATGATTTAATCCTCCAGCAGTATTAATATACCATCCACTTAGGTTTACCCCATTATTATCATTGTTAAATATTTCAACCCATTCAGTTCCTATATCGCTACCAGCAGGATTTATTTCAGCTTCATTAATCACAACTGCTGAAATAAATGAGATATTAAAGATAGAAAAAATTAGAATAAAGAATAATAATGCTAATATTTCTCTTTTTATCATTTTTTCCTCTTGTAAAATATATTCAGATATATTAATATAATTTTAGTTATCGCCCATATTTAAATGCTTTTGAGAATTGTTTATTACTTGAATCAGATGAAATATTGATCAACCAAAACCCTTAAAAACATACTTTAATTATTTATATTATTAAATAAATTTTAAATAAAATCGTAAAAAACAGGGGAAAATAAATGGATTCAATTCTTCTTGCAGCAATTCTTGGAGGCATTGGAGGATTAACACGGGGTTTTGTTGGTTTGTTGAAAGCATTAAGCTTACGAAGAAGAATTTTATGGGGATATTATGCAATTACAGTTCTAATTGCTTTAATAATCGGAATCTTCGTCGGAATTGTGTTTAATTTTGATCCAAGGCTTTCCCTGCTTTCAGGATACGCAGGAACAGATATTCTTGAAGGAATCTACAAAAGTTTTGCCGTTCAGAAGGTTTATATAGCACCTAAATCTACAAAATAATAAGTTAATAATTGAACAAAAAGAAAAATGGCAAAAAAAATAGCAAAAAAACCTGTGAAAGAAATAACTGAAAAAAAAGAGAATAGCCAAACATTAACTCAAAAAGAAAAGAAAAATATATCATTCTTTTCATATTCAAAATCAAGATTTATCCTGCCAGTTGTAATCATCTTGATTTTGCTATCAATTTTTATTGCAACTAAAAATCTTGACAATGCATTGGGCAGTTATTCATGCAAATTCTTGGATTTAAGCAAGCAGTTTAATGAGGCAAGAAACACAAGTAATAACGAATCTCTTAACAGAATAATGACAGAAACAAGAAATTTGCAGCAGGAGATGTCTAGTAAAGTTTCTTCCAATAAAAAATTATATGCTTATGCAATTGCAGGAAATATTTATCTTGCTAAAATAGACCCTATTTACCCTGTTGATTGTGCTTTTGTTCCCGGCAGCAAATTCTGTTCTTTTTATATAAGCGAGGAAAATTATCAATGCAGCAAGACAGTTATTGAAGAGCAAGCAAAGGCTTTAAATAGGCCCCTGCCAAACTTGCCAGAATACAAATCAATGGATTACATTATGCTTTTGATTAACCTTGCGATATTCTTTGTCATAGGATATTTAATCTCTTTCTTAGTCGCTTTGGCTTACAGCAAATCAAAGATAAGAGTTAATATAGCTAAAGATTAATTATGTTTAGGTAATCATACCATAACTCTTACATAATTTATATGAGCAGCTAACTTTACAACTTTATTTTAGTGTGATTTAATATAAATTTAGTAGATTAATCCAATAAATTAGGTCAAATTTTTTCTATATAAAAAATTTATTATAATATGTTTTCAAAAAATGTTCAGATAATATCAAATAATTTCTAAAACTTACAATTTAAAAACCCAAAAAGCTTTATCTAATTATTAAAAGAGGCAAAATGCCAAATAAACAGCTTATTAATTTTATAAAAGAGGCAAGAAAAAGAGGTTTTGACGATTACCAGATTAAAGAACCTCTACTTAAGAATGGTTGGCCTTTAAATGAAATTGAAAAAGCATTTGCATCTTTAAGTCCAAATATTGAATTCAAAAACAAGATTACAATATTTGTTGATTCAAAAATACTGAAACTGCTTGAAAAAAGAGCTAAGAAAAATATGTTAACAATAAGCGAGCAGATCGAGGATATTTTAAGGAGAAGCGCAATAAATGCAGGAAAAATAAAGAAAGATAAAGAAAAGCTCGATGATCTTTTAGTTGCTTTATTTTCAAGAAAAACTTATAAAAAATAAATTTATAAAATTTATAAAATATATAAGTTACTATTAAAGATAAACTATGAAATATAAGATAATAAAAATATGGGTGTATAAAAATAAAAGAATCAGAAACTTATCTATAATAAATCAGGCAAAGGCATTGTAATAATTCAAGAATATTAATGAATCAATACAATTCTAAATTTCTCGTTTAGAGAAATTTAACATGGTTTATTAAACAGTTAAGTTGGTTCTGGGAAATTGATTGATAATAAAATAAAATGGGACGAACAATAACTATTTACAGATGGGAATTTGACCTAGTTAATTTAATTATCACAGGAATTGCTTTGCTTGTTATCCTCTCATTAATTTTTTTTATAATCCCAAGCTTAAAAAACAATTTAAAAGATATAAATACTGGAAAAAATGCAGAAGTAACTGCAGATAATTCATCAATAAATAGGCAGGAAGCAACAGCGATTCAAGTTATTGATGGGGATACATTTCAGATTCAAACTGGAGAATATGTAAGGCTTATTGGCATAAATGCGCCTGAAAGGACAGAAAAATATTATGATGAATCAACTTCATTTTTAAGATCTTTAATTTTTGATAAAGCGATTATTCTGGAATCTGATCTTGATAATCGGGATAGCTATGGCAGGCTATTAAGGTATGCTTATTCTTCAGACGGCAAATTAATTAATGAAGAATTAGTAAGGCGTGGCTATGCTATTCCTATGGAAGTAACTCCTAATTTAAAATACAGAGAAAAAATCAGCGATGCTTATAGGCAATGCATAAGCGAAAGATTAAGGTTATGCGGGGAGTAAATAGGAATTAATGAATATTATTTTTAGGAACAATAACCTCAACAGAAGATTCTGAAGTATTGCCTACACTGTCTGATGATTCATAAGTTATTGTGTAAACTCTTCCATTATTCTGAGGATATCTTTGAGCTCTCAGAAATATATTCCCAAGAGAATCTATTTGCGTATCTTCTTTAACATTTCCTTCACTGCTTGTAATTTGCTTTAAATATACAGAAGGATTTGGATCACAATTATCAGATGATTCAACAGAGGGATAAACCTGAACCATTTTATTATTTGGTGGCCATATAAATCCAGGAGTTACTGAAAGAGAAATTATTGGAGGAATTCTGTCTAGCATATTTGTAAATAATAAATTTGGCCTATTGTAAATAGCAGCAACAATATCCAAAGCTCCATCCCTATTAACATCTCCTATATCAATGTTATAAATCCATCCAATATCAGAAGTTAGGTCTATTCCACTTACCCCGTCAAAGGAATTAGAGGTTTTATTATTAAGATAAAGAGATATTTTTTTCTCCGGAAATCCAGATATTAAATCCAGATAACCATCTAAATTGACATCACCTAAAGAAAGAACCATGCCTCCAGCAAGTCTAGAATCATAATCCACAACTCTCGCTTCAATATCTCTAAATGGATCATTTGTTCTGTTATTTCTGTAGAATAAAATTTCTCCCATAGTGCTAAGAATTAAATCTTTATATCCGTCATTATTTGTATCTCCTACAGAAATACCTTGTCCGCTTCCAACTCCTGGAAGACTTAATCCAATAACTCCGTTAAAGGGATTTGCAGTTCCATTATTTAAATAAAGATAACTTAATTCTCCATTATACGCAGCATTTCCTGCAATAATGTCATTATCTCCGTCGTTATCTATATCAACTATGGCTACTGATGGTGTATGATTTATATCACCACTTAATGGAACTCCTGCAACTCCTGTAAAAGGATTTGGAGTGTTATTATTAAAATATATATTATTAGTGCTATTAGGGTTATATGTCCCAAGTATTACATCTAAACTTCCATCTCTATTTAAATCTCCTAGTGCAATAGAATGGCAACTGCCAGTATCTGGAGCAAATCTTACCCCTCCAACTCCATTAAATGGATCCGGTGTTCTATTATTTAAATAAAGAAAATGTTCTCCAGTTAAATAACCTGCAGTCAAAATATCTAAAGCTCCATCTCTGTTAATATCACCAATTGCTAAACTATTTGCATGATAAGACTGGTTAGGAATATCTTTGCCAGTAACAGATTCAAAGGAAAATTGCGTTCCATTATTAAGGTATAATTTATTTGCATCACCAAATTCGTTTGCAACAATAACATCTAAAAATCCGTCCCTGTTCATGTCTGCTAATTTTATTGCCCTTGTTCTTTGAGTATCATTTGTAATATTTGTTGAGACAAAATTTTCTAACCCACAAGAATTTTGTTGAGCCAATAGTTCTCTTTGAGGTAAAATAGAAATGGCAAACATCAAAGGTATTGCAACTGTTTTTGATAACTTGCTAATTAGTTTCATAAAAAATTCAGTTATAAGTTATATTTAAGCTTTTCTTAATGGGTGAATTAACTACTAATATGAACTCAATTATTTATATATCCACACAGGCATAAATTTTCCTTTTAAAAGGAAGCGTCATAAGAGAAACCTTGGTTCCATTTATTATTTATTGTTATGATCCAAGAAAGTCTTCTTACCAAAATTTCTTCTTCTTTTTCTGTATAAAGAATATTACAGCTCCAATTATTACAATTAGGATAATAATGCCGATTATCACTCCTGTTACAGCTGCATTGCTGGTTTTTTCAGTTTCAACTGGAGGAGCTGTTGGCTCGCTGACAGTAGTTGCTTCTTCAGGAGTTACTACTTGCTCCTGAACTTTTTCTCCAATAGCAAAGAAACTGAATGATAGCAGTTCTACATCATAATAATAATTTGTTGCATCTTCTTCTTTAAATGTTGTTGGCAGCTCTTTCCAATCTCCATTTATAAACTTAAACATTGATATTTTGTCTTTAGCCAAACTTTTCCCATTTGCCCATGATTTCTCAACTTGTATTCTTACTATTGCTTTAGATAGCTTATCTTGAACATTTTCAGCGCTTATTTGAAGATATTTGTAAACATTTCCGGATTTTTCAACACTTACTTCAGCAGGCTTTCCGTCATATTTAGATACAGTTATCTTTACATTCTGTGCAGGGTTATTTACATCAATTGTTATTTCCTTAACTCCATACTCTTTGTCAAAATTCTTGACAATTGCCGCAGCTCCGGGAGTAATTTTATCTAAAGTATTGACTACTTTCTTAGAAGGTGCTGTTGTGCTGCTTCCTCCACCTCCACTTCCTGCACTGCTACCAGGCGCTTGATTTACTCTATATTGAATAGTAGAGCTTGCTGATAAGCCTACATGATTTGAAACAGTGCATGATGTTGAAATACTTCCTGTTTCAGATGTTGATGGATTTGTAGTATAAGTTGTTATATTTATTCCAGAGTCGTCATCCGATCCTGTGCAGCTGCATGTGATAGTTGCATCTTTTTGTACAGGATCTGGCGTACAGCTGAATGTGCTTACAGATGGAACAGTATTATCAAATCTTACAGTGAAAACCTTTGCAGTATTATTCTGGTTTCCAGCTGTATCATTTACATAAGCGGTTATATTATAGACTCCACCGAGAAAATTAGCAGTATTGAAACTAACATTCCATACATTGCCTGTAGGGTTTGTTGTAAATAAAGTAAGATTCTGCGCTCCGCTGCTGTTTGTTATATTAAACATAACAGATCCAATACTGCTGTTATCATCAGAGACAGATATGTTTAGCATGAATGTTCCAGTAAGATTTTGCCCGTTTGCAAGCCCGGAGAAATTAGCAGCAGCAGCTCTCGGCCTCGTTCCATCAATCCTTATACCATTGGCAAGAGCCCGGCTATTATTTAAATTATTAACAGTATCATTAGCATAAATTGTGACATTATACACCCCCTCACCTCCCAACGCATGAGTATTCAAGGTAGCATTCCAAAAATTTCCACTAGGGTTTGTAGCATTCGCTATATATACCTGCGTTCCAGTAATATTTGTTATATTAAAATAAACTGCCTGAACAAGCAGCGTTGAATCTACAATAGATACATTAATAGTGAAATTACCACTAACATTCTGGCTGATATTCTGGGCATTTATAGGGGCAGTAAACGCTGAAACATTTGGAGGGGTTGAGTCAAACCTAACAAAACTACTTAAATTATTTGTTATAATAACATCAGCAGAACCACTAGTCAAATTATATAATGTCACATTAATAGAATAATTTCCATCAGCTATTGAGGTAAAATTAACCAAAGTCCAACAAGCATTTGCGGTACAAGTTCCAATTACCCTACTTGTAACATTTAACATAGTGCCGTTTCCATTTGGACTTGCCCATATAGTAATATTTGTGGGGCTAGTAAGAATTGTGTCATTGGTATAACTTACATTTACAAGAACATTTGTTTTAGTGAAATTTGTTCCGTTTCCAGGATTACGCATAGCTAAACCGCTTGCACTGACAAAATTCATTAAAAATATAACTCCAAATAGAACTGCTAATGAAAACAACCATACTTTAACAGGTAAATTACTTTTTGCCATCCTCTTTTTTATACTTATGCAAACTATATTTTGCATTAACTATGATGTAATATAGATAATTAAGGTTTATAAATCTTTCTTCGAATTATTTTAAAATGAAACTTAATTAAAGCAATTTTTATATTTAATTTCATTTTTGTATTTCCACAAAAAGCTGACAATATTTAATTTCATTTCAAAATTCATCTCATTATTTTCTTTTGCTTTCTTTAATGTCTCACACAAGCCATTTTCAAGCTCGTCAATATATTTTGAATTTAAAGTTATTGCTACATCAGGATTTTCTGCCTCATTTTCCATAACACTATTCCTAGAGATAATATAATTTTTTTCAATAATCTTTTCATCATTTATTAGTTTCAATAATATCTCAGAATCTTTTGGAAGATCTTTTACAATTTGCTGCGAAACAAGATATTGCGGGAAATTTTCCTTATTTATATCACTCCACTCGCCATTATCCTCTTTAAAATTTAATGTGGCCTTGCCTGAAAAAATTCCTTTAGATCCAATATAAAGAAAAAAAGAAATTATAATTAATGCAAAAAGAACTGACAAGAAAATTAACAGTTTTTTAGTCTTCATAAAAAATCAAGTTATCCTTTGTTTAAATAGTTTTTTATAATTAAAGTAAAAACCATTTAAATTCTAACATAAAACTAATCTAAGACCTGGAAGCGCAAACGAATAAGTAAGGCAAAAGTATTGTAATAATTCAAGATATTTTTGAAGTTATACAATAAATAAATTTTCTATATGAAAATTTATCCCTTATTTAAATAAACTATTTAGGGGTTATTCTTAATAGCTTATATATATAAGTTGTTCTAGACATTCGTAGTAATATGATAACTTTAGATATTTCTTTTCAATTTCTTAATATTTTTCTTATTTGCTTTTTCCTCTTTCTTCTCTATTTTTGCATTTAATTTCATATTTAGGCTTAGCATGTAAATAAGCACAATAACTAAAACAAGTGTTGAAGTTAGCATTGGAATCATTGCCAGTTGTGTTGTTGACATGCCAGAAACAGCGCCGGTTATTTTATTTAAAACAGATTCTCCATCAGAGCCAGAGCTTTCATTTCCAATTTCATTTTCTTCAGCCGCATTTCCATTAACCTTCAATATTATCCATGTGCCGACAGCAGCGCTTTTATTTGTGCTGTATATTAGCGAACCATAATAGGTGCCTGCTTTATTGCCGCTAATGCAAACATTGAACTCTAACTGCCTCTTTGCATAAACTTCTTTTGGATACTTGAAAGTTATTCCAAGCCCATTAGCACTTAAAGTGTATTTTCTTATATCTTTGACAAAAGTCTTCTCACTAGACCATTTATCGCTTCCTATTAAATTCTCATCCTCGCCAGAATAAACACTGACTTTTTTACATACTTCCTGTCCTGCATCTGCTTTAAACTCAAGTTGTGCAGGAGAAATTCCAATTTCAACGGCAGAAACCATTGAAGCAGCTGAAATGCTTAACATTATACCTAATATTATAATAGCTGAAGCAAATAAAGCAACTAGATTCTTCATATCATCCCTCTTTTAATAAATATAATATATAATAGCTATAATGCCTATATTAATATTATTGTGGGGGAGAATATACTATTAAAAGGAAAGTTTGATAAAGAAAGCCTTTGGTTGTTTTTATGTAGCATCCATAGCTAAGAATCTTATTTGTGCGGTTGCATCAAGAATATCTTCAGTTATTGCAGTTCCATTATAGTCCTCTAAATTTATTCTTACATTGATATTTTTACTTGTTATATCACCTAAAGAAGGTTTATTTATAGTTGTTGTGAAATTATCAACTCTTCTAATAGCTTCTGTTGTAGTATCAAATTCTGTGTAATTAAATACCTCATGATCTGAATTAATTAGTTCAGATGTAATTCTTACTTTTACATTTCCAGTATTATTTATTGTGAAATTCATCCAAGAAGGGGTATCCCCATTTGATATATTTCCTAAATCTATTTCATCTGGAACTTGAATACTTACTCTTGGCCCAATAATATCTGCTTTTACAGTCAATATATCATTTGCTTTAACTAAAAAAATTAACATCGCAATGAATAATAAGCTAAGAATAAACAATATAACCTTTCTATTATATACCATTTTAATATATATCTTGTAATATATATTTTATAAAATAGATATTGGTTTATAAATCTTGCTTACTACTCAATTCTACGACTTTTATTAAGAATAATATTCATCATTATCCAAACTTATTGAATAAAACAAACATTTTAAAAAGATAATAATATTAAATGAATTGATAAAAAGAGGGAAAATGGTTAAATCAATCTTTCCATTTAAGGTTATAGAAAATCAGAGAGTTTGGTCTATTGTAATATTATTATTGTCTATTTTTCTGATCTTTTCTCCACAGATTAAAGTTTTAGGAATAATATTATTCTTAATTTCTGCATTTTATCTTTTAAAGACTTTTATTTAAAAATGAAGGATTCAGAAAAGCAAAAGAATATCTATGATTTACAGTATCAGACTTACTTAAATTATCTTAATATTTTTCTTGTAGGCATATTGGGTATATGGATTACAATATTTTTTCAAACTGAAATTCAGTTAAGGGATAAATTGCTTATAACTTCATTGGCGATAAATTTAGTAATAATCTCTATTGTCGCTTTTATTTATTATTCAAATAGATTAAAGCAAAAGATATTGTCGATTTAACACTTTCTCCAGATGAATTTTTTTAACCTAAAACCTTAAATATTTCTTAACATTAAAATTATTGTATCCAAGCTAGTGAGTTCATCTGGTCAAGTCCAGAATGGCATAACTAGATTATTGTTATAAACAACCCCACGGATATTTTTTTAATTTATCATCGGTAAATGGAGATTTTTGACTATAGAAAAGTTTATAAAGAAAATAAGCATTATTATATCATAATGGTTGATAGTTAAGGGGGTGCCCTTACTTAAATGTCTGGGCGGTAAACCCCTTCTATTTTTATAATGGTATAAAAATGAAAGTGATGATATTCATAGATAACTCTAATTTTTTTAATAGTATTAGGTGTTTACATGAAGACAGAAATCAGGATAGAGTAATAGATTACAACAAAATCCACCCATTTATAATAAAATTTCTTTCAAACAATCCTCAATATAATGATAAAGTTTTAACTCATATCAGAACCTATTATTATGATGGGGGATATACTGACAATGTCATAAACAAAATAAAAAACCATCTTTCTCAAATTGATGATTCTTCTGAAAACCAAGAGTACAAACACAAAATAACAGAAATTTTAGAGAAAACCATGAGAAGTATGGAAGCGCAGAAAAAACAAATGGAAAAAATGAAGAGCTTTTATTTTTTTGAAACCAGACTAAAACCCTTGCAATATTCTAAGACACAAGGAATTTTTCAAAAAGGTGTGGATGTCCAATTAGCCGTTGATTTAGTCTCAAATGCTTATTTAAATAATTATGATATTGCGGTTATTTTTTCTGGCGATATTGATTTATATGAATCTTTAAAGTTGGTCAAAACCTTAGGAAAGCAAGTAATAATTTTTTCTCATAAAAACTTAATGTCAGAAGGAATGATAGAAATTTGTGATTTTTACAAAGATATATGCAGGTTAAAAGATGAACAATTAGATGAATTTACACATATTTTTGAAAAGAAGAACGATTCTTAATTTTTTTAAGATTTATCAAACAATATTAAAATTAATCGCCGAGCTGCTTGCAATATTTCCAGCTTCATCACTTGCTTGTATTATAACACTATGCGCTCCAGCCCTGAAGCTTACTTGTTTCTCGCAAATTCCGTTATTTAATTTAGTGCATAACCTTTTCCATTTTGGCCTTGAATCAGAATTATCCATATACTCAACAATATCTAAATTTATTTCAGTTATATTTATCTTGAATATCATATGATTTTTATGTATTGTTGTATTTATTGAATTTATCTTCGGAAGTATTGTATCAACGCTTAAAGTTACAATTCTTGACATTACTTTGTTTCCAGCTTTGTCTTCAACACTAAAGTAATATTGGATTTCCTGCCCGTTGTAAGAGCTCAAGTTAACATTGTTTATATCACACCACTCTTTTTTTCCAGAAGCGCAATTCTGCAAATTACTGCTTTTAAATCCCTTTCCTGAATTTCCGTATGTTAGATTTATTTTCTTTAAATTATCTTCAGTATATTGCAATAAGAAATCTCCACTAGCCCATCCTTTTTTTGGATCTATCTTGTGAATTATCGGGTTTTTTGAATCAATGAAAAATATTACATTTTTAAATGCCTCATTCCCTGCTCTGTCTCTTGCCCTTATTCTCAAACTATTTATTCCTTCTTTGAAGCTTCTTTTATTTGAATATGATTTGCAGTTTGAGCAGACTTTTGTCCATCTTCCTCTTCCATTTATTAAATCAAGATAATAAACATCACTTACCTCATTTAAATTAAATGCCAATAAAACCGTTCTTTCCCTGTATAAAGAATTATTCAACGGATTTCCTAAAGTCATTACAGGCGGCGTTATATCAATACTTGCTCCGCCGCCGCTTCCGCCAGTGCATGCTGGAGGCAGTGTATTGCACACATTCCAGTTGCCAGGAGTGTAACAATTTCTTGCAGAATCAAAACTATCCATACAAAGCTTATAGTTATCAGAATTTGCAGTTCTGTCAGGAATATTTGGATTGCAGTAATCAATTCTTTGCCCGTCTGAAAAACACGCCCAGAATACCGCGCTGACAAGCGAAGCTTGAGTTGTAATTATAATTGCTAATATGAAAATTGAAAATACTAAACCAACTAATATGTTTCTTTTCATTTTTTAATGAATTATAATAATACGCTGATTTAGTTATATAATCTTAATTGATAATTATCTACCAATTTATTAACAGCATATTGATTTTTTCTTACATTTCAATAATTATTATATGATTTTGTAACTATCTTTTTTATTATTTATTTTGTTAATAATGTATTTTTTTATATTTCAAAATATTAATTATATAATTTCCCAACTATCTTAAATAATAATTTTATTATGTTTTTCTTTCTAAATATAAAAAACTAAAAAGGAAGGAAAATAAAAAATAAAAAATAAAATTCCCTTTTATATTGCTTCTCCCCAGAAGTATATTTGTCCTGAGTCGAAGTCTCCGTTACATGGTTCTGGTAAACTCAATCTGAAGGTCAATGCCATCTCAGCACCAGGTGCAAGCACATTTGCAGCAAAATAGCCGCCAGGAGCTGGTCCTGCTTGTAAAATTTCGTATGTACCATAGAACACATTTGGATTATTCCACCCAATTCCGTATCCTATCCCTGTGTATCCTTCGCCATCATTTGTTCCTATACCATCATTATCTCCTCTAGGGTCTAACAATGATGAGTAGGCACCATTTGTTACAAAGTAATTGAAGTTACCTAATGCTAACTGATTTGTTGTTGGGCATCTTGCTCCGCTTGATGAACTATCGTAGAAGTCTGTACCTGATATAAACATATCAAGCATTACTCCTGATCCATCATCAGCATCGTTTCCAACAAGTATTGTATCTGAATAAGACTCTGATCCTGGCCTTACATCTTCAAAAGCCAAACCGCCGTCAACACTGATAGCGATTACTGGATTGAAGAACCAGAATTCATTCTCATCCATTGTTCCCATTAAACCATCTCCATCTTGTGCTTCGACAGTTACCCAGTATTCTCCGTACATAGAGTCTGCTGTTTCAACAGTCAAAGTACAATCAAAGAAAGCCATTGTTTCTTCATTAAATTCCAAGTCTTCTTCTAGGATTCTTGCATTACAAGAATCAAAAAGATTTCGTTGTTCATCAGTTCTCTTACAATTTACTTCAATATCGTTGCCTTCACCTTGTGAGTCTCCGATTGTAGCATATACATCTATATTCTGGTCAATTTTATTTTTGTCCATTACAAGAACTGTCCATGTAATTTGTTCTCCTTCAAAAGCATAGTTATTTATTCTTTCAGTAAGATTTACTGAATCGAAAAAATTCACCTGAAGTCTTCCTGGTTCAGTGCTATCATCAGTAACAATTCTATTATCACACATCCAAACTAATGGAGGGAAGTCTTCAGTTGTTACATCAACTCCGATTCCTGTACCTACGCTTGTAGCAAATGCCAAAGGCATAACTGACAAAAGCATAGATGTCATTAATAACAATCCTAAGAGTTTTCTCATTTCTTTTTACATTAACCCCCTTTCAATCAATATAGTTTTGTTATCCGATTTGGTATAACCATAAATTGAGTTCTTTGATAGATTAATTAAGTTAATCGAGTTAATTGATTT
>JACPLR010000020.1 GCA_016186425.1 Candidatus Pacearchaeota archaeon
AGAAAAATGGCTTTGTTCTTTTATAGAGGCATTAAAAAAATATACGGAGACGGATATTTAGGAGATATGACTGACGAAGAGTTCAGAATTTTTTCAGATGCAATGAAGAAAAAGAATATAAAAATATTTATTAGTCATTTTAGATAAAATAAAAAATTAAAAACAAAAGAAAAAGATAAAATTAAAAATTTATTTAAAGAAAAACTCATAAAGAAAACCTTGGTTCATCTAAAAGGAAATTATTCTATTTCTTCACAGCCATGTAAATGCTGTATAAAGCTGCTAGTCCGATAAGCCAGTATATGATATTGGTTATTAAACCAGTTTTAAGTAAACTTTCAATTACGTCATAACCAAAACCCTTTATACCTAGGTTTAAACCGCCAATTATTACCAAGACTAATGCAATCAAGTCTAAAGCGCTTTTTGCCATTTCACCCTCCTTTTAATTGTTTATATTAAGTTTAATTAATTTATAAACCTTCTTCTTTTCTAATCCACTCTTTAACATCTGGATGAAAATCTACTTGATATTCGGGTATTCCTAATGATACTCCATAACTCTTAGCTTCATCATATTGTTCTTTGCTATACTTATCTATCTTGAAAATTTTATTGCGAAAAATAATATAATGATATTCATCATTTTTAAAATCAGCATACCAATTATGTTGTGAATCTAGTGATTGGCTTATCTCTTTAGCAATATTTTCAGCATCTTCTTCTGGAATTTCAACAGTATGTAAAGTCCATTGAGCTATCCAAGGAGTTTTATGTTTATCAGTAACTTGTTCAACCTCTGTTTTTATAATAATTATTTTATTTAAGACATCTTTATTATCTAAACTTTCTTCAATTATTACTCCTATAAACTCTTTACCCATTTCTAGTCCTTCTCCCACATAAATATTCTTATCTTTTTTGGATCATATTCTTGAAGTGTTGAGCTTACAGATTTTTTTTCAGAATAAATCTCATTTTTGGTAATAAGGCTGCTATGTTGGTCTAAGCCGCAAATATCATCTAAATTGCAAATTTTAAATGTAAAAATATATTCTGTCGGAGTAAGTTTGCCAATGGTGTTATTTATTAGCGTCCTGTTGCCTTCTGCTTCGCGGGTGTTTCCATAACCGTCAAGAACTGCCTGCCTTAGCTGATTGTCATTTGTAATGGTTTCTAAAATTATTCTTTCAAGCTCTATTATTTCTTCTTTCTGGCTTTTTATAGGCCTTTCCTTGACATAAATAAAAGTCATTACTCCGGCAATTATTAATATTGCGATAAATGCCTCAAGTATTCTCAAAAAACCTCTTTTTCCTATCATATCATAAAGAATAAAAACTGCTTAATAAATCTTGGCACTTAAAGGATACCGGCAAATTAAAGTGACATAATAATAAATTATCTTTAAAAACTGAAATATATAAAATTAAGCCATTTGTTAAGTTCAAAATTAAATAAGTATATCGTTGCTATTTCTAAAATTAATATGATCTGTAATCTATGATTATTTTATATGTATTAGGTTAATTGGTCTTGCCCATTAAAAAATAGATATGTTCCGATAAGTTGACAATACGCATGAAAAGGTTCCCAAATATATATAAAGCAAATAATTATTATTAGTTTATGATGCTGAATAAAAAAAGAGGCCAGTTCTATCTTATTGCTGCAGTGATAATTATCGTCGTGCTTTTCGGTCTTGTTGCAATAACAAACAAAGTTATAACAAAACCAAGGGAAGTAAATACTTACCAGCTTTCCAAGGAACTTAATTTAGAAGGCGAGAGCGTGATTAATTACGGGATATTGAAAGAAGAAGACTTAAAAATCCTTCTCAAAGATTTCACAGAAGAATACGGGCCGTATATAGGGGAAGATACAAATGTTTATTTCATTTACGGAAATGAAGATGGATTAAAGGCGACTATATACCAGAAAGTTGATGCAGGCAGTGTCTCTTTGGGAGGTTCAACTATAACAATTAGTGCGAGAAATATTGTATTTCAAGATTACCCACCTATTGAGCCTGGAGCGCCAATATCTATTAAAATAAACGAAAAAGAGTATAAATTTGATTTAAATGAGGGCCAGAATTTCTTTTTTGTATTAAAAGAGCCGAAAACTCTGGAGGTTGAGAATGAAAAAACTGAAAGTGAAAAAGTTGAAAATGCGCAGCAAAAAAGCAGTTAGTGAATTGATTTCATATGTATTATTAATAGTCATAGCTATAAGCTTAAGCTTGATTGTTTATGCATTTATAAAAGTTCAGCTGCCAAAAGAAAAAGCAGAGTGTCCCGAAGGAGCTTCAATAATTATAAAAGAGATTAAGTGCAATGGTGCTGGGAAAGCGTTGAATCTTACATTGCAAAATAAAGGATTTTTTGACATTGACGGAATGAATATAAAAATTGCAGATAAGCCCGGGCAGGAACCTGTAGATACAATTACCAAAGTGACCGGGCCAAACATTTACACTGAATTGGAAAGAGACGGATTTGTTTACTTCAGAACTGCTTTATCTCCAGGATTGGAATCAAAAATAAACTTTAGTTATAGCGATTATAATAATATTGCAAGAATACAAATAACTCCTTTTATTAAGAGCAGCAAGGTTGGAGAGAGAAGAGAAAGAATCGTTTTGTGCAACAATAAAAAGATAGCCCAAGACATTTCTTGTTCTTAAGTATACTAAACCTTAATACTTACTCTCTAATTAAAATTACCTACTTTTAGCCTATTTCAAAACAATTATTATTAATTTTATCTTGCAGAATACCCTAAGATCTTGCCTTAGGGATAAAAATATAACTTGCAAGGATAGAGAAGTTTTGTTATAGGTTAAATATTAATGAATGTAAAATAAGGCTAAATTTTCTCAAGATGAAAATTTAATATTGTATGCTTTCAAAATAAGTAATAAAATTAAATATTAAGTTTGGATAATTCTTGGATGCCCTATGGTCTTGCCATAGGGAGGTTCACCTTCGATAAAATCTTATTTTCATAAATATTTTATTAATTTAATTCTGTAAAATTGTTAGGGTTTTGTAAGTTTCAGTAAGTAAAATATTAATCTGGAAAGCTCGATGGTATTTTTATTTAAATGCAGAAAAGAGTATAATTGTAGCTCCTAACTAATTAGTAAGGATTATTTAAGACGTTGTGTTCTTAAGGCTTTAAAAATATCTTTGTTTCTGGAGCATTTTCTGGGGAGCTGCTGCCTGCCCTATTCCAAATCTTTTTAAAACAATTTCCGGATTTTTATAATACTCATTAACAATTATTTGAATCTCATTAAAGTCAAATATTTTTCTTCTAAACATTTCGTAAATGAGCTTTGTCCTGAAATTAAATTCCGTCTGAATCTGCTCGTCTGTCAAGCCGTAACGCCTTTTTATTTTGTCAAAAACCTTGCTGTCTTTTTTAAAATAAAACTTGTCTTCACTAGGGTTCCATATAAACGGGGTGTTTGTCATGGCAATTCCGTCCGGATTGACATTTATTACTTCAACAATTGAGCTTAATCTTCTTGTGTGCTCTTTTTTAACAATTGCATGAGACATAATTGCAACAGCGTCGAGAGTATTAATCAAAGTAGGAGAAAGTTCTATAGGGGGAGTTTCAAGTCTTTTTATAACAGTATCCACAGAATCTGCGTGAATTGTGCTTAATGACGAATGCCCCGAGGCCATTCCTTGGAATAATACAAAAGCTTCCTGGCCCCTTACTTCTCCAACAATTACATAATCAGGATTCTGCCTGAATGAATTTTTTAAAAGCTTAAAAAGATCAACCTCTCCGATTGTTCCGACACCAATAGCGCTTCTTGAGACGCTTGGCAGCCAATTTTCCCTTGGAAGATTTAATTCTCTAGTATTATGAACAAAAATATTATTGCATATAAATTTCTCATAACCAGGTACAGACAAATCAAAAACTTCAACTTCATCTGAACTTACCTTTTTTATTTCTTTAACTTTATCCCAAAAAATGTCTGAGTGTGAAAGATCATTGAATATTGATCCTTTTGGAGCTATTTCTTGAAGATAATTCCTTCCTATATTTTGCATACCTTGAAGATAAGGCCATGATAATCTATTATTTTTATTTACATCTTTTAACTGTTTAATTGACAGAGGAATTATATCTGAAGAAGTATGGTGGGATTTAAAATTTATTTCATTTAATTTAATGTTCTTTCTTTCCTGCAAAAACCCAATTTCCTTGAATTTTTTAATATTTTCATGGCTTGAAATTGACATATTCATGCATTTGTCATATCTATTAAAGTCATTTATTCTTGATATTATTCCAAATCTTAAGAATAATGTTTGCAGACTTTCAAGAAGCTGATAGCTTTGAGAGGCACAAGAAACCTCGTATTTTTTTACACATCCGTCAGCGCTAAAATAACCTGCTATAAATGATTTTATCTGGCGATTAGAAAGATTAAATATAAATTCTGGAATATTTTTTGTATTTGAATAGCCATCAAAACCAAGAACATCTTTCATAAAATGATATAAAATGATATTATGAATTCTTATAGAGACCCCTTTATCTGTCATGATAGAATAATTTGAATTAGTATATTCCGCTATTCTTTTTATTATATCTCTGCACTCTTCATCTACGTTTGAAATGATTACAACATTTTCGTTATGCGAATCATAACTGCCATCGCCAAGCCATAAACCGCAGAATTTAAGGAATTCATCATTTATATTAAACAAAATAGGAATTGCCCCAGTATTTTTGCTTTTTATTTTTAATTCTTTTAATTCTTTATAAGAAAAATTAATGTTTAAACTGATAAAATCGCTTATCTTTATCAGGTTATGGCTTTTCCACCACCTATACCTCTCTTTTTCAACTTTTAAATCATTATAAGAATATTTATCAAATACCTTTTTAATTGGATCTCCACACAGAAAATAACTTTCAAATTTATTTAGATGATTCATTAAATTTATCTCTTTTATTTCATTGCCTTCTATTGGAAGGCTTCTAGGGACAGCAATAAAAGAGCCATTTTTCAACTCTGTCGGCTTTATTTCCTTCAATTCTTTTTCTCCCATTGAAAATAAAGAATGGTCTTTTGTGACTTTTACTTTTCTTCCAGTAGCTGTTGTTACCTCATAAATATCTTTTTTAACCTTATGTTTTATATAGTTTGATGGCTTAACAAAAATAATCTTGCCTTTTTCGTCAAGAGTCATTATCTCGGCGTTTATTTTTTTGTCGACAAATTCTTTAATTGAAATATTTCTTATTGTTCCTTTCTCATTTATTACAATTTTAGAATCCCCAGTAACACTGTCTTCAATTGAAACAACCCTTGCTTCTGGAGGTATAAAAAAAGATATGGCATTTAATAATGTAGTTTTTCCAGATGATGTGCCTCCAGCAATAAGAATATTTGATTTATACTGGATTAAAAGCCAAAAATAAGCAAGCATTTCCGGGCTAAGAGTGTTAAATGAAATTAGTTGTATTGGTGTCCAAGGCAAGGTTGTAAATTTTCTTATTGTAAAAGTTGGCCCCTTGCTTGAAATATCCGTCGTATATGTTGCATTTACTCTTGAGCCGTCAGGTAAAGAGCCGTCAAGAATTGGCGAGGCATAAGAAATATATCTTCCGGCTCTTTGAGCCAGCTTTTCAACAAAACTTGCAAGCTTGTCTATTGAATCAAATGTGATATTTGTCCTTATATTTCTGTAAATTCTATGGACAATATAAATCGGGCTATTTACTCCATTGCATTCAATATCTTCAATAAAATAATCATTAATCAGGGGGTCTATTTCATTTAGCCCGACAAAATCTCTGTAAAGATAATAAAAAATCCTGTTATAGCTTGCTTCTGTAATGGCAATGTTTAATTCATTAATCAACAGCCTGGCTGTCTTATCAAGATAATCAAGGACAGCCTCCTGGGTTTTTTCAACTACAACATTAATATTTATTAATTCCATCATGCCTTTTTCAATTTTTTCAAGGGCAAGTTTTTCATTTTGCTGCAAGATTGGCTCTTCGACCTCATATTTTAATTCAGAATTCTGGCTATCCCAGTAAATATGCACAGTAGCATACGGAGAGATTACTGCATACCTTACGTCAACCTTTGTTTTATCTTTTAACATTGGCAGGGCAGGTATTGGCGGAGAGGCATCTATGTCAAATTTATTGTCCATATCGTAATTAACTCTTTTTTAAATTATGAATATAATATTATAATAACAATTTAAAGAGATATTTAAAACTTTCCGACTTCAAATATTGGTTCAAAATATATAACTTATAAGGATATTAGCTGAAAATTCGTAAATATAAGTATATAACTTATAATGGATTAGGTAAAACTACTTGTTCTAGCTGATAAACTGGGGGAAAGTATTGCAGTATTTTCAAAATTTTGAATCATTACAATACTAAATAATAAAAAGAACCAAGGTTCTTCTTATGACATCTCCTTTTAA
>JACPLR010000022.1 GCA_016186425.1 Candidatus Pacearchaeota archaeon
ATGCTGATAAAGTTCATATTTTTTAGGACCAAAATGGTGTAACCATCTTGGACAGCCCAATCTTCTGAGCAATCGCTTAATTTTATTAACTAATCTTTCCTCTTTTTTCATGTTGATTATCTCAAGTAAATCAACATTCTAGGGTAGATTAACTTTTACCCTAGGACTTTTTCAACAGAGCCCTATTAAAATTTTTATAAAAAAATCAAAAACTTTATAAACTTAACAATCGTTAAGTTTTTGTAAAAATGACAGGATTACAAGTAATACAAGGGGAACAAAATATAGAAATCAACAGAGAAAACTATGATCATTACAATGATGAAAATCTTAACTTCAAAGCACAGCCGGGAATTAGTGAAGAATTAGTAAGGCAAATTTCTAAAGACAAAAATGAACCGGAATGGATGTTAAACAAAAGACTAACAGGATTAAGAGTTTTTAATGAAAAGCCTATACCTGAATGGGGTCCGGATCTTTCTGAACTTGATTTAAACAGTATTATTTACTTTATGAAACCAAATGCTAAAAAGAATTCAAAATCTTGGAGCGATGTTCCAGAGGACATAAGAAAAACATATGAAAGACTGGGAATTCCAAAAGCAGAACAAAACGCTTTAGGGGGAGTTGGAGCGCAATACGAAAGCGAGATTGTTTATCATAATTTAAAAAAAGATTTAGAAGATAAAGGAGTTGTATTCTTAGATATGGATGAAGCTCTTCAAAAACATCCAGAGCTTGTTAAAAAATATTTTATGACAACATGCGTTCCAATTAATCTGCATAAATTCTCAGCCTTGCATGCAGCTGTATGGTCAGGGGGAACTTTTATTTATATTCCAAAAAATGTTAAGGTAGATATTCCTTTACAAGCTTATTTCAGAATGAATGCAAAAAAAGGAGGCCAGTTTGAACATACACTAATAATAGTTGATGAAGGGGCAGAGGTGCATTATATAGAGGGCTGTTCAGCACCCCAATACACTGAAAATTCTTTGCATGCTGGCTGTGTTGAAGTTCATGTTTTAAAAAATGCAAGGGCAAGATATTCTTCAATTGAAAACTGGTCAAAAAATACATATAACCTTAATACAAAAAGATCAATGGTTCACGAAAATGCAATAATGGAATGGGTAAACGGCAATCTCGGCAGCCACATAACTATGCTCTATCCATGCTCAATGTTAATTGGCAAGAATGCAAAATCAGACTATATTGGAATTGCTTATGCTGGAAAAGATCAATTTCAAGATACTGGATGCAAAGTTTATCATCTTGCTCCAAACACAAGTTCAAGTATAATAAGCAAAGGAATAAGCAAGAATGGAGGAATAAGTTCTTACAGAGGATTAATAAGCATAAAAAAAGGTTGCATTAACTCAAAATCAAGTGTTAGATGTGATGGATTAATGTTAGACAATGCAAGCAAAGCGCTAACATGTCCTACAATGGAAGTTAATGAAAATGATGTTAAAGTTGCTCACGAAGCTGCTGTTGGAAAAGTCGGTGAAGACCAGTTATTTTATTTAATGTCTCGTGGCTTATCAGAAGAAGAAGCAACAAATATGATTGTATCTGGTTTTATCGAACCAATTGTAAAAGAGCTTCCCTTAGAATATGCTGTTGAGCTTAACCGTTTAATACAATTGGAAATAGAAAATTCTGTGAGCTAAAGCTTGGGCGGAATTTTAATGGGTTGAACGCCCTCACACGTTTTCCTAAATTTAAGTCATTAAACTATATAAAAATCGGTGGTTAAGTGCTCTCCTAACCTAAATTTATTTTTTTAATCCAAATATATAGATAATGGCTTCTAGTAATACTAGCAACCCACTAATAACTAAAGTAGGAACTACCCCAAAGAAACTAATAGAAATTCCAGCTAAAAAAACAGATATAGAAAAGCCAATTGCCCAAATTACATTACTTAACGAACCTAATGATGCTCTGATTTTAGAGTCAAATTCATGATGATAAGCCGAATCTTCCATTACATCTACTGCGGCTATACTTAGTTGTAAAATTGCAAAGGCAATAACTGCAATAATGATTGATTGAGAAAAAGCAAAAACAATTATGGATACGCTTACAATAAATATAGATATAATCATAGAGTTCTTAATGCCTTTCGTCTGTGCAATTTTACCAGCGATTATAGGACTAATAATTGTCAATGCTGCCACAATAGAGGTTATTCCTGAAAGTTGACCAGGATTTAAACTAAGAATTTCTGTGAATAAAAGAGGCATACCAATAAAAAAAACACTTATTGCAAAAACTCCTAGAAAATTTCCAATGATCAAAACTCTTAATTGTTTATTTTTCTCGTGAATTAAAAACTTGAAAGATTCTTTCGCCTTAATAATAGATTTCATTAGATAATTATGTGAAACTTTTTCAGGTGTAAAATTTCTTTCTTCCATGTATTTCGCAACAATAAAGAACATGAATAGATTAGAAACTGAAACAAATAACCAAATATAACTAAAATTAATAGATACAACAATCAAACCAATTAAACCACCAATAATATGTCCTCCTTTTTCAAAAAAATATCCCTTCGATATTAAAGAAACTATTTTAGACTTTTTTTTACCAATGTTTAAAGCATCAATAGACCATGCACCACCGGCACCTGAATAAAATGTCCAAGCTATATCTCCTAATATCCATGAACCTGCAAGTAACCAAAAGCCTTTAAAGAAAAATAATCCGAAAAAAGCTATAGCCATTAAAATAAAAGAAATCATTATAGACTTTTTTCTAGAGTCATAGTCGGCTATTGCTCCTGTTGGGAACTCAAAAAACAGCATAATGAGTGTCGATATTGAAAAAAGAGTTGTTACAGAGATTATATTAAATCCAAACGAGAGAAAATATATCAATCCAAGAGTCCCCATTAAGGCTCTTCTTATGCCATGAGTAAATTCCATACCATTTCTCAGTGATTTTACTTTTGTTGTAAATTTCATCTTACCCCTCTTTACTAATTTAGATAAGATAAAACCCTTTTTAAATTTGAATATTTGGTTCAACTTCCTTCCAGAACGTTGAACTTTTTAGTAATACTCTCCTTCGCAGCGTTGCACCATTTTTCTCACCCAACCACTACTCTCTCATCAAAAGAAGCTGCAGAAACCTTTAAATACTATATAAACCATAAGTTTAAATATATAAACCTTAAGTTTATATAACTTTTAAGATTAGAAACCAAATGAAAGACATAACAAAAAATGAAATGCTCTTTGTCTTGAGCATATTAAAAAACCCTGAAACCGAGTATAACTCAAATAATATAGCTAAGCATATAGGAATTAGCGCTATGGGAGCTTTAAAAATAGCTAAAAGGCTTGAGAAAGAACAAATACTAATATTAAAAAAACTGGGAAAGGCATCATTTTTCAGGTTAAACACAAATAATGACTATTTAATCCAGTATCTTAAATTTCTGTTAAAAAGAGAATCTGAACAGGAGCATCCATATGTAAAACGATGGGTTCAAGAAGCTAGAAAAATTAAAAATGCAGGTTCAATAATTTTATTCGGTTCTGTAATAAAAAAACATGAAGAAGCGAGAGATATAGATATTCTCATAGTTACAGACCAAAATAAATTTCAAAAACTTAAAAAAGAGATAGAAGAAATTAATTTGGTAAATAATAAAAAAATGCACCCTATTTACCAAACAGAGAAAGATCTTAAAGATAATATCAAAAAGAGAGATAAAGTTATACTAAGTGCCATAAAGGGAATTGTTGTTTTTGGTGAAGAAAAGTTCATAAATCTAATTGAGAAATGAGTCATATAAAAAACAAAGTTGATTGGTGTTTGAAAAAAGCTGAAAAAGAATTGAATAAAGAAGGAAACCACAGAGGGCTTATTGAAATTCAGCCAGATTTAGAAAAGGCAAAAGAACATATTAAAAAAGCAGAACATTATCTTAAAGCAACGAACTATCTAAAAAAGGATTTTTCAGATATATCTGCCAGCACTATTTTTTATTCAATGTATCACTGCCTTCTTGCAATTGCTGTAAAATTTGGTTATGAATCAAGAAACCAAGAATGCACATTTGCACTAATCCACAGCTTAATTGAAGACAAAAAGATAGATTTAGATAAAGAAATTATCAATAAAATTGCTTCTCTGGAAGTTAAACAGGAAGAAAGAACAAGCATTAAAATAAGAGAGCAATATCAATACGGAACAAGCCTTTCAATAGAAGATGATATTTACAAAGAGCTTTTTGAACTAGCAAAAGAAGTTATTTCTAAAACAAAAGAGATAATACTTAGGAGTTAAAATTAAATCAATATAATAATACTTATTAATTAGCAAATTACAGAATTGATATGATCCGACTATTTAAAAAATCAATTGAATCTTCAATAGAAAGCGAATATCAATCTATTACTAGACAATTAGGAAGAATATTGGGCAAGAGAAAAACTTCTAGACAATTAGCTAAAGCAAATTCTTATCAAATGGAACTTCTATATTTTGTAACGTCAAAAGCATATAATAATACTGATTTCTTTACTCAAAAGAGAATTGATGAAATTATAAGATTGTCAAAAAGAGCAGAAATATATTTCACAAAACCTGAATATCAATCATTAGCAAAAATAAGAACTGAAGGAATAGAAGAAGTTATTGAAAATGCAAAGGGGCTTAAAGAATTATTTCTAAGAATAGGGGCTTAAGTTTAGTCTATAAAAACAATTAAGATATTACCTGTATTAACAAGAGCGAGGGAGCACATGCCCATAAACTGCCCATGCACGACCTGGCTTTGAAGACCAGAATTCTCCATGAGTTAAAAATTGTATAGCTCCATCAGTAAACTTTTTAGCATATTTCGTATAACCATAATTGCCAGAAGGGTCAATTAATTTAGAAGGTATATCGGGAAGAGCCTTCCAGACAGACTTAAGAGATTCTTTATTAAGTTCATCTCCGAAATATTCTTTTAATTCAGTTTCATTAATTCTTGAAACACAACCAGCATAAAAATTTCCATCTCTATCAAATACTATACTAATTCCATTATGGTTATCATAATTTCTTGCAACTAAATCAATTAATCTTGACAAGTCTGCATCTAAAACAGATCTTGATAGAACCTTAAGTGCCTCTGGGTTAATTTCTTTCATCATAAGTTATAAGTGTTCTTCTTTTTAAGTATTATTGTAATAAAATGGTTATATCGTTTATTTATATTATAATTATAGCAAAATATCCAATGTCACTACAAATACTTAACAATAGTTAACTTTATATATATTTAATAAGCATTCTTACTTTAAGTAATATTAAGTTAAAATGTCCTATAAACAACACTTCCCAATTTTTGAAACAAACAAAGAACTGGTTTATCTAGACAGCGCTGCAACAACACAAAAGCCAAAGCAAGTTATTGATGCAGTAACTAAATTTTATGAAGAAGAAAATGCAAATATTCATCGTGGTTTGTATAATTTAAGCATTGAAGCAACTAAGAAATACGAAGAAGCAAGAAAAATAGTTGCTGAATTCATAAATGCTGATGAAAATGAAATAATTTTCACAAGCGGAACAACCAACTCAATAAACCTATTGGTTTACACAATTGATTCTTTAACATGGACTGAAAAGGAAAAAGGTAAGAATGAAATTGTTTTAAGTGAAATGGAGCACCATAGCAATTTAGTTCCATGGCAGCAGCTAGCAAAGCATTTTGGCTATAAATTAAAATTCATTCCCCTAACTAATAACTTTGAACTTGATTATAATAAAGCAAAAGAAATTATAACAGATAAAACCGCAATCCTGTCCATAACTCATATTTCAAATGCCTTAGGAACAATAAATAATGTAAAACAACTTATAACTCTGGCAAAACAAAAAAATCCTAATATTATCACAATAATTGATGCAGCACAATCAATCCAACATATGAAAACTAATGTTAAAGACCTAGATTGCGATTTCCTAGCATTTTCAGGACATAAAACCTACGGGCCAATGGGAATAGGCATACTATACGGAAAAAAACCAATTTTAGAAAAGTTAAGGCCATTTTACTTTGGTGGAGATATGATAACTTCTGTAACATTAGATAATTCAGAATTCCAAAACCCTCCAGCAAAATTTGAAGCCGGAACTCAGAATATTGCAAGTGTTATTGCAATGGCAGAAGCGATAAAATTCATAAATAACATTGGATTAAGCAAAATTCAGCAACACGAACAGGAACTAAAAATTTATGCATTAACTAAATTAAAACAAATTAAGGACATTGCAATATACCATTCTCCAAATATAGAAAATACTTCGTCCATTATATCATTCAATATAAAAGGTATTCACTCACATGATTTAGCTTCTTTGTTAAATGATTACAACATTGCAATTCGTGCAGGACATCACTGCTGCATGCCTTTAATGTCAGCTTTAGGAATTTCAGGCACTGCAAGAATATCTTTTGGCATTTACAACACAAAAGATGATATTGATAAATTATGCAATGCTTTAATAAAGATTAGGGAGGTTTTTGAGAAATAAAATGAGCAAAAAAGAGTTATTATCAAGATTAAATCAAGAACAAGAACATTTTATAGAAGTTATGCATCCTGTTTTTGGAATTGAAAAAAGGCCAGATACAATTCCAATAATTCTAGAGAATCATTTAGAAATGTGGGGTAAAAAAACTACAGGAACTATTAATATTGATGAAATGAGGATAAAATTATCTAAAAATGGAAGCCATCCTGAAACATATTTACAAACATTATTTCATGAAGGAGGACATTACCTCCATTATCTTGTACAACCAGATGCATTAGAATTTATGTATTTTCATACTAATTTGGTATGTTTTTGCGAATCTATTGCAGAATTAGCTGCAATTTCATTTCTTTTAGAAACGAGAAGAGAACAAATTATTAAGCTTTCTGATACAGAATATTGTAGAAATATTCAAGAAAATTATATGAATATCCCAAGTTCAGTATGTAAAAGTAGGTTAAAAGAAATTATTTATACTGATATTAATAATATGAATTTAGAAGAAATAATGTCAATGGTATTACCAAGACACTTACCTAAATTAGAAGAATTTACAAGATGAACCCACAAAAAAAAGATGAAAAAGGAAAAATAAAAGGCATATCCCATACTGAAAAAGTATTGTGGTTAAAATTAGAAGTAAATAACAAAGCTCTAAAAATAGTTCATGAAATAATATCTAAATTCAATGACAATATAGGCTTAGAACAATTTGATGACAATCTAGGAAATTATTTACCATTAGAATATAAGTATTATCAAAATACTGATTATAGATTCTTTGAAGAGGAAGAATCGTTATTTTTAGTATTTACAGAAACGCACATAAATGTAATATTACTAAAAGACTCTAAATTATTTAATAAACTTGAAAAAGAATTTATGGATCATTTTGAATTTATAGAACCTAAAGAAGAATTAATGAGAAAACAAAAATGATAGAACTACTTTACCTAAAAGATTCTTATGTAAAAGAATATAATGCTAAAATAACTGAAGTAATAATAAATAATGATAAGTGTTTCATAGTTTTAGATAAAACTATATTCTACCCGCAAGGAGGTGGGCAAATTTATGATACTGGAAAGATTATAGATGAAAAAGGAGAAGAATATCAAGTTATATCTGTAAGAAAGGTTGATGGCAAGATACTTCATGAAATAAATAAGCCCGGTTTAATTCAAAATCAGAAAATAAAAGGGATAATCGACTGGGAAAGAAGATATAAATTAATGAGATCACATACTGCGACACATATTCTAGCAGAAACAATTTTCAAAGAAACCAATGCTTTAATCACTGGAAACAATATAGATTTAGATAAATGTAGAATTGATTTTGATCTTGAATCAAATGATCCTGAAATGATGAAAAAAGCTGTTGAAGATGCTAATAAAGTTATTGCTCAGAACTTGCCTATTAAAATAGAGTTTATGTCAAGAGAAGAGGCATTTAAAATCCCTCAGCTCTCAAAATTAGCCAAAGGTTTGCCTGAAAACCTAAAAGAAATTCGTGTAGTTTCAATAGGAGATTATGATATACAAGGAGATGGTGGAACTCATGTTCATAACACAAGTGAAATAGGAAAAATAGAATTTATAACAACAGATAATCGCGGTAAAAATAATAGGAGGATTTATTTTAAAATAATTGATTAGAATGATAGAAGAAATAATAGATATTGTTAATGAAAATGATGAAGTAATTGGAATGACAACGAAGTCCCAAGCTCATTCCAAAGGATTGCTCCATAGGATAACTGCAATTTTAATATTAAATAATAAAGATGACCTTTTAATTCAGAAAAGAGCTAAAAATCATACAGGAGGAGAATTATATGATTTCTCAGCGGCAGGGCATGTTTTACATGGAGAAGAATATGAAGAAGCTGCACAAAGAGAACTTCAAGAAGAATTAGGAATAAATATTAAATTAACTAAAATTAGAGAGGGATTAAAATCGTGCAATGAAAACCTTGGTAGAATAAAGCATATATATCCTTTATTTATAGGATTTGATAATGGACCATTTAGATTACAAGAAACTGAAGTAGCTTCTGTAGAATTTATTCCTGTAAGTAAATTGAATAAAATGGTAACTGAAAATCCCTATAGTTTTTGCGAGGGATTTAAAGTAGGCCTTAAAACATATTTAAATTGGTATTGGTCATGTATAAGATAAAAATGATAGAAACAAAAAACCTAGATATGTACAAGGAGAATATATTAGACTTATACAAATATCCTCATAATTTTGGATCTTTGAAAGAAGCAACTCATTCTTATAGAGAATTCAATGCTTTATGCGGAGATGATCTAACTATTAGCCTTATTATTAAAAATAATAAAATAGAAGATATTAAATTCCAAGGAACAGGATGTGCAATATCAATGGCAGCTGCTTCCATGTTAACTGATGAAGTAAAAGGAAAATCATTAGAAGAAGCAAAAAACATTGACAAAGATAAAATACTTGACATGTTACAAATACCAATATCTTCAGTAAGACTTAAATGTGCTTTATTATGCTTGGATGCTTTGAAGGGGGCTTTAAACAAAGAATAATTAAAATGGCAAATTTAGAAACAAGATTAATCAAACGTCAAGCAATTTTTGATTTATGGGATAGAGGATTAAATTTAAGGGAAATTGGAGAAGATGAAAGAGTGGGAGTTAGTAGACAAAGAGTAGCAAAAATATTAAAAAGAAAAGGATTAAGATCCAAATCATATGAATTAAAACGTATAAAAAAAGAAGAGATTGAAAGAGGAAGAACCATTTTTATCACATTTTTAAAACAATTAACATTAGAAATGGCTGAAAGAGAACTTGGATGGGCTTACAGAAAAGCATTAGAATATGATTTTTCAAGAAAATTTGAAGTACCGAATAGCATACCTTTGAATAAGCTTATAACCTTGTTCGAATTATATAAATCTGCCAGAGATAATGGGCAAAAGTTGTCTCTTGAAGAAATATCAGACATAACAGGGATAAATTACAAATCCCTAGGAATTATCTTAAAACGAGTTAAAGAAGGACCATTAAACGGTTCCAGAAATAGAAGAAGAAACACATCAAAGAATACAAAAGAACAGATAAGAAGATCATTTAATCTAGGAATATCTGCAGGAGATGTAGGGCATTTTATTGGCGTTCCAGAATACATTGTCTCTCAACAATGGATAAGTATGATGGGAAAGGGGCATAAACCTCATTGCATTTATGGCAATAGACAATTAACTTATCATGCAGCAAGTCAGGTTTATCAAGCAGTAGATTTAGGATTTAATGAAAAAGAAATTCATGAACTTTTAGGCATTAATGAAAAAGAAATTCCACATATAATTAAAAGAAGACAGGAAATCGAACCTGTTATAATCAAATCTTTGGCTGTTTTATATCCTAATAGAAAAACAGATAAACCTTATTTAGAAGATAAGGCAACTTAAATTAAAATGGCAAATAATATTTTAGAAATAAAAAATCTTCATGTTTCAATAAAAGATGAAGAAAATAAGGAAATAATAAAAGGTCTTAATCTAGAATTAGAATTAGGGACAATAACTGCATTAATGGGTCCTAACGGAAGCGGAAAAAGCACTTTAGCAAATGTTTTAATGGGAAATCCGCAATATTTAATAACTGAAGGTGAAATTTTATTTAACGGAAAAAAGATTAATGATTTATCCGCTGATGAAAGAGCAAAATTGGGTATTTTTATGTCATTTCAGTATCCAACTGAAATAGAAGGAGTTACAATAAGCAATTTCCTGAGAACAGCTTACAAAAATCTTATAGATGAAAGCATTTCAGTCATGCATTTCAAGGAAATGCTTGATAGAAAACTAAAATTATTGAGGATGCCTGAAGATTTCTCAACAAGATACTTAAATAAGGGATTTTCCGGCGGTGAAAAAAAGAAATCAGAAATACTTCAATTATCAGTTCTAAATCCTAAACTGGCAATTCTTGATGAAACAGATTCTGGATTAGATATTGATGCATTAAAAAGCGTTGCAGATGGAATTAATGCTTTAAAACAAGACAATCCAGATATGACTATATTAATAATAACACATTACAAAAGAATTTTAGAATTTATCAAGCCTGACAAGGTTTCAATAATAATGAAAGGAAAAGTTGTTCTTGAAGGCAAAAGAGAAATTGTTGATCATTTAGAGGAGAAAGGCTATGCTTGGGTTGAGGAGGAGTAAAAAAGATAAAAATATAAAGGTTAAAAGATATAAAATAGTATGAAAGAAAATAAGAGACTAATTTCAAAGAATGATTTATAAATTACTGTATGTATTCCGAAAGATATAAAAATAGTTACAGCTTAAAATAATTATGCCAAAGAAAGATAAAGAGGGATATTATGGTATTGCTGGTTTTATTGCTGCAGTTTTAGTTTTGATAATTCATTATTTCCTCTTATCTGATTTACCTATTCATACAACACTACATGTTCTTATAGGATTGTTCTTATTTTTTATTATAGTTGGAGCATTATCTCCTATTATAAAGAGAATTTGGTAAAAATAAGTATAGATTCCAAGTATGAAAAACAAAAAATTTAAGCTAAGTAAATTAGCATGGATTAAAGCAACAGCTTATGCTTTTACATATTTAGCTATTATCATGTTTGTTGTAGGCATAAAATATGAAATATCAAGAATTATTAGCTTTATTTTAATTGCAATCTCTATTATTTTTCTTATTTATAGTGCGATTTTAGACAAAAAGAATTTAAGTAAAAAGGTAAGTGAAAGGAAGTTATTATATAAACAGGTTAATCTTGCTTATTATATTTTGTTAAGTTATGTTATGTATGCCGGAGGAATATTTATTATCATTATTTCGATATATGGATTATTAATTAAAAGAATTGATTTTATAGCACTTTATTATTTTACCCTTGTTGGATTTTTTATTATTGGGTGTTCTCTAGCATTTGATAAAACCCTTCTTAAAATAATGAAAGAAAAATATTTAAAAGAGTTAAAAATTAAGTCATCCAATTTCTACTAATTCCTCTTCTGTAAGAGGCCTATAGTCTCCATTTTCAGATCCATTTAATTCAACAGTAAAACCATTAATCCTTGATTGAGCAAATTTCCTCATATCATCTAAGAGTATTTTAAAGCCAGGTAAATCGGGAGCATTACGAGTATCTCTTAAAGTGTCATCTTTAAATTGAAGGTGATATATAATGCCTGCAAATTTAGTCTGTTCTGCATAATATCTTATAATTCCATCAAACCTTTGCATACAGATTAATAATTGTGAAGATATTTAAGTATTATTATAATTCATTGATATTCAGCAAATTCATTTTCTCATATATTCTTTTGATAAATCTTTCTTAAAACGATCATAAACATCCCAGACATTACATTGAATGCAATTCCAGTGATATGAAGAACATTTATTGCCAAATATTTTTTTAAACTCTTTATCAAATTTTAGAAATAAATTATGAAGCATTTCTTCCATTTCCTGCTCAATATCCTTCTTTTTCGCCATTATCAAACATAAATAATTTACTATATAATTATTCGTTAAATTTTCAAGCATAAACTTCTTCAACACCTTTAATTAAATTCCAGTCTAACTTTATTAACTGCTGGACAGCAGGATTCTTTGTATTAAGCTTATACATATCAGACTTTCCGATTCTTCTTGTTTTAACAACAATGTTATTTCTCTCTAACTTATCCCAAAAAGTCTGCAAAGTAAAATAACTAACTCCTGAATTTTTTGCAATTTCAGTCAGTGGATAATCAAATAACTGAAAGGTTATAAGAAAATCTAAGACCTTGATTACAGGATTATTCCCAAAAACCTCAATAAATATTGTTTCTTCTATTGTATTTTTCATTTTTATTATAATCTATTGATACCC
>JACPLR010000025.1 GCA_016186425.1 Candidatus Pacearchaeota archaeon
ACAATTACAAGAAGCCACATATGAGTTTAACAAATGGAAAGCTTAGAACTCCCTATCAAGCTTTCCTAGAAAAACAGAGAAAAGAATAAAAACAATGAATAACTTAAATCAGCGAGGTAACATTAATAGAGGATATTACAAGAAAATTATAACCTTATTGTTAAATTAATTTAACATATGTTAAAAATATATAACATAGACTTGCCAAAATCAACCAAATAAAACACACCAAAATTTTTCACATAGAAAAATTGCCCATTGTCTATTTCAAAAACAATTTGTGTTATTTTCTTTACATCAAACTTATAAACCAAATAAGCTAATAATTAATATGTTAAAAAAAGATACTAAAATAGATAATAAAAATAAAGAAATTGATGCTCGAATTGTAGCATCAATGGTAATGCAGTTAGTCCCTCCAGACTATAATAAGAGTAATGTGTATGTATATATAAATCTTCCTATAAATAATTATATTGCAGAGGAAGCTCCAGTAGCATCAATGGTAATGCACCAGTCTAATAAACTGGGTCCCTCCGGACTTCCGGGTTCGAATCCCGGCTGGAGCGCCTCTGCGCTTTCCATAAATAATTTAATATTACCTAAATTAATGATTAACTAAAATGCCATTCAAACTCTCCCCACACACAATAAGCTTAATGCAGGAATGCCCGAGATGTTTCTGGTTAGAAAAGCATGAAATATGGCAAAGACCAGAAGGAATAACAGCCAGTTTAATGAATGGTATGGACAGAATTCTAAAAACCCATTTTGACAAGTTCCGAGATAAAGGAGAAATGCCTCCAGAATTAGTTAATAATCATAATGAAGAATGTAAGAATCTAAAGTTATTTGATGATGCAGAACTTTTAGATAAATGGAGATATTACAAACAAGGAATAGTATGGCAGGATGAAAATAATAATATTTTAATGGGAGCTATTGATAATCTACTTGTAAATAAAAAGAATAACAAATTAATTGTCCTTGATTACAAAACCCGGGGTTTTCCTTTAAAGGAAAATACCCATGAATACTATCAGAATCAGTTAGACATTTACAATTTCCTTTTAAGAAATAATGGCTATGAAACAGAAGATTATGCATTCCTGTTATTTTACATTCCAAAAGAAGTCCTGCCTACTGGTGAGGTTTTATTTGATACAACTTTAAAAAAAGTAAAGATAAATGTTCTCAATGCCGAATACCTTTTTAACAAAGCTATTAAACTTCTTAATGGAGATTGCCCAAAAGAAGTTTGTGAATGGTGTGAGAATGTGAAATTCTAAAAAGAAACTTTTAAAAACTCTAATTCTAAAATAGATTTATGAATTCAAGAAGACCGTTTGAATATATTCTTGGGAAAGAGAAAATAGCAATACATTATACTCTTCTTACTAAGGGGCTTTATGGAGAATTACTTCCTAACCCGCAAAAACTAACAGAAAATGAGTTTAAAGAATTAATTGCACTTTCTAATGAAATATGCAGTTTTGTTAGGGACAACTATAAAGAAAGGGGCAAGTTAGATGGAGGAATAATTGTATTAATAGGTGAAGATGGAACAGATCTTCCATTATTAGAAAAAAGAAAATTTGAGGATTATCTTGATCATATAGAAAGATTAAAACAAAGTCATCCTGAATTTTCCCAGCCATCAGTCCCAGACTGGCAGATTTAATCTTTATTATATAACTTTTAAGTAGTTACAAATAGAAAGGTTTAAAAATAGAGATCGATATCAAAAAATATGGAAAAACAAGAATTAAGGCAACAAATTGAGGGGGCAAAGCAATATCTAGAAGGGATATTAGCTACCTACGATAAGTTTTTTGTATCGAGAGCAGATAAACGAAGACTTCAAGAAATGTTAGTTGAGGCAGAAACTCATTATGAAAATGAAATGCGATGGGTTAATTGTACTAATATTGATATTGAAAGAGGGAGATATAGTCCGCCACATGAACTTCAACCTTACCCTTACGAATTTGATGCAAAGGTAGTTGAAAAAATTGTAGATCATGCAGTACAATATAAAAAATCTGGTAAAGTAAAATATAAAGTAAATGATGAATATGTAGATTTAAAAGGATTACAAAATAAATTGTCTATAATTTTAAATGGTCCAAAAATGCCTCGCAAAAATGAAAGACTTATTCGTAGTTTTCTAAAACAACTTAATCAAGAATATCCCTTATCTGCAAAACAAATTACAATAGTTGAATATTGGTTAAAAAAACAGAAGGAAATGCTAGATAACAGAAGTTAAGCATCTTTTAAGAAAGGAATAAAATTAGTTTATCTTTAAAGGCAAATAAGGTTTAATTGCTTTTCTTAATTGAGGATAAGTCCACCTTCTATTAAAAGTAGGATGATCTAAGTTATTCAAATGGGGATATTTCTCCCCTATAACCTTTCTTGAATCAGTTACATCCAAAACAATTATTCTCTTTTCCTTTACTTTGTAATGTTTCTTTAAAAGAGGTTTATGTTTTTTTCTTACAACAATTATTACATCTGCCCAATCAATATCTTCTTGTTTAAACGGATTATGTGCTTTCTCATGAATTATTCCAAAACCAATTCCCCCATACCTTGTTCTATAACCTTTATTTTTAAGATAATTCGCAAGATATTTGCTTCTGTTAAGTCCCATAGAACATATACATAAAACTTTAGGTTTTTTCATATAAAACTTAATCCTATCTTACTTAAAAATCTTCCCCCGCAACCTTTATAAATTCCCATTCTAGTAAGTTATCTATCGCCATAAACTATTATTTAATTTCTTTATTCTAAAAAATGACCAAGATAGTGCAAGCTGTAAAACGTGAAAGCAGGCAGGTAGAGAAAGCTCTGCATCCGCTTGTTAAAGAATGGTTTTTTACAAAGTTCAAAGAATTTTCCCTAACACAGCTATACGGAGTTGGAGCAATCTGGGAAAGAAGAAATATTTTAATTTCAGCTCCAACAGGCGGAACAAAAACACTGACAGCTTTTCTTTCAATTTTAAATTATCTGGTTATTCTTGCTGAGAAACAGGAACTAGAAAACAGAATTTATTGTGTTTATACTTCGCCCCTTAAAGCACTCAGCTCGGACATTTGGAAAAATTTAGTTGAACCATTACAAGAAATTAACCAATTAGCAGAATCTAAAGGAATAAAATTACAGGAAATACGAGTTGGCTTAAGAACAGGAGATACAACAATTGCCGAACGTGCTAAAATGGCAAGAAAAGCTCCGCATATTTTAGTAACAACTCCCGAATCTCTAGCAATTATCCTAACAAGCAAAAACTTTGTTAATGCTTTAAATGGTGTTGAATTCTGCATTGTTGATGAAATTCATGCTTTAGATAATAAGCGTGGAGCATATCTAAGTATTAGCTTGGAAAGGCTAAATGAAGTAAGTAAAATCTGGCCTGTAAAAATTGGTTTAAGTGCAACTATTTCCCCCTTGGAAGAAGTTGCTAAATTTCTTGTAGGAATTGATGATGAAAGAGAGGTTGAAATCGCTCAAGTTGAATTACAAAAAAAAATTGATATTGAGGTTTTAACGCCTGTTAAAAATATAATTGATGATGAAAACATTCAAAATAACATGTATAGGTTAATTGATGCTTTAATACAGGCGCATAAAACAACTCTTATTTTCACAAACACACGCGCTGGAACAGAAAGAGTTGTTTCTCATCTAAAAGATAAATTCCCTACAATTTACGGAGATGATAACATAGCAGCTCATCACGGTTCTTTAAGCAAAACTCTAAGATACAACATTGAAGAGCGTTTAAGAAACGGAGATTGTAATTATGTTAGGCTCTCCAAAATCTTCAGCTAGAGCGCTGCAGCGAATGGGGCGAGCAGGGCATAAGTTACACGAAACAGCTAAAGGAAAATTTATTGTAACAGACAGAGATGATTTAGTAGAATGTGCTGTTATACAAAAAGAAATGATTGAGAGAAAAATAAACAAAGCAAAATTCCCAAAAAATGCTCTAGATGTCCTTGCCCAGCAAATTTATGGTATGGCTATTTACAAAATCTGGGATATTGAAGAGATTTTCTCGCTAATAAGAAAATCTTATTGTTATCAAGATTTATCAAAAAATGATTTCTATGATATTATAAGTTATCTAGCAGGAGAATATAATCTAGAAAAAAATAATATATACGGAAAAATATGGTATGATAAAGAAACAAAGCAGATTGGAAAAAAAGGAAAGCTAGCAAGAGTAATTTACTTGACAAATATCGGAACAATTCCAGAAGAATCATACATAACTGTAAAATTAGCAGGAAGCGAAGAAAGAATAGGGGCAATTGATGAAGGTTTCTTGGAAAGAATGAAAAGAGGGGATGTTTTTGTTTTGGGCGGTAGCAAATACGAATACGGATATGTAAGAGGAATGAACTTATACGTAAGATCAGCAATTCACAGAAACCCTACAATTCCTTCATGGTTCTCTGAAATGCTGCCATTAAGCTTTGACTCTGCCAATGAAATAAACAGATTCCGTTTGCTAATGAAGGAAAAACTAGATAAAGGAAAAGAAGGAAAAACAAAAAAACAGGAAATAATCAAGTTTATTCAGGAATATCTGTATCTGCCTGAACAAACCGCAGAAGCGATTTACAATTACATGAATGAACAGTATAAATACTCAGAAATATCAACATCAAAAAAAATAATTATTGAAAGATATAAAGGAGAGAAAAACTATTTATTGGTCAACAGCATGTATGGCAGAAGAGTTAATGATGCCCTCTCCAGATCGCTGGGATTTTTAATGGGAACAGTAGGAGGAAGAGATATTGAAATAGGTGTTACAGATTCAGGATTTTACATTGCAGGAGAAAGCCTGAAAATTGAAAAAGCTCTTGAATTTTTAAATTCAAAAAATCTCAAAGAGGTTTTAGTTGAGGCAATTGAAAAAACAGATTTATTAGCAAGAAGATTCAGGCATTGTGCTTCAAGATCACTTATGATTTTAAGAACATATAAAGGCCTTAGAAAAAGTGTAGGCAAGCAACAGATGAAAAGCCATTTCTTATTAAGTGCTATAAAAAAAGTCTCAAACAAATTTCCAATTTTAAATGAAGCTCGTAGAGAAGTGCTGGAAGATGTTATGGATATTGCCAGTACAAAACTAGTTCTTGAACAAATTGAATCAGGCTTGTTAAAAGTTGAAATAAAAGACGTCAAGCTTCCCTCACCCTTCACTCTCAATTTAATTATTCAAGGCCATAGTGATCTCATAAAGATCGAAGACAAACAGGCTTTCCTAAAGCGCATGCATGAATTGCATATGAAGGCGATAGGGGAGGGATAGTTATTTATATATTAAAAAAATTAATCTCTTCCCGTATACTTTTTTCCTCCAAATTTGAAAACTAAGGAATTATGTGGATTATTAAACATATGTCCTATCCAAAATTCAAATTTCTTATGATCTGGAAAATGGTCATTTTTTAATTCATTGAATGCTCTTGCAGAAAGAGGCACTACAATTTGTTCTAGGTGATATTTATTAAATTTATTAATATACATCTGTGAACTAAATCTATTAATTCTATTAGCTGTTTGAATTTGTGAAGTTATTCTTTGTTCTTCTGTGACAATTTCAGTAGGGTATAACTTACTAAATATGGGCCAGCTTCCAACTTTGGCGTCATAAGGATTTCCTATATATCTATACTCTTCAAAGAATTCTTTAGAAAGCCCTTGAGTAAGTATCTTATTACACTCTACTCCAAAATCTAATTTTGATAACCTATATCCCATATCTTTAATCCTTTCTTCTATTTGAAAGAGAAAACGCATATACTCTAGAATTTCAAACTCTTCTATATCAAGTGTACTAAATGGAAGACCTGATGAAATCTGATAAGTTTCTCTACTCTTTTTAGTAAAGGATGGATTCATCGGGGTTAAAATTCTACATCTTCTACTATCAATTTTAATCTGATCTTCTATATTTCTATTTTTATGGGGGAATAATGGCAATAAATTAAGATAAACTAAATCATGAAAAGGGTTAGTATTATCATAAGGATTATATGTCAGATCACGATTTGTTTTTAAATTCCTTAACCTAAAATTTCTTAATTTTCCAACTACGTTTTTTACTTCTGTATCTATTTCTTTCTGGCTTATAAGTTTATTTTCTTTCATTTTTTATCACTTAAAAATAGTATCTAATATCCTATTTAATGCTTATGTGCCCCTTAGGGGGATATAATAGAAAGTATTAAAAAGATGAAAAATCTATACAACTATGAAAGAAATTCAAGAATTGATAGAAAAGGCAGGGCTTTCAAAAGGAGAGGCAAAGGTATATTTAGCACTTCTAGATTTAGGAGTTTCTAGTGTTGGACCAATTGTTTCAAAGTCAGAAGTTTCAGCCTCAAAGGTTTATAAAATATTGGATAAATTGTCTAAAAAAGGGTTAATAAGTTCAATAATAAAAGAAAATATTAAGGAGTTTAAAGTTGAAAATCCTCATAACCTATTAGAATATTTAGAAGAAAAAGAGGCTGAACTTAAAAACATTAAAGAAGAATTGAATAAGAATTTTAAATATATAATAGAAAAAGTCAAATTATCCCAAAATAAAAGTAGTTGTACAGTCTATGAAGGATTTAAAGGATTAAAATCAGTATTTGATCAGTCTCTTCAAGAATTAAAAAAAGGAGATATAATGTATGTTTCTGGTATAACTGAATCAACAGAGGAAATAAGAAATTATTTTATTCATTATTACAAAAAACAATTGCAAATAGGATTTAAGATAAATGCTATTTTTGATGAAACTGCTATTTATAAGATAGATGAAAGAAAAAACAGGTTAACTGAATTCAAGTTTATGCCACCAGGAATAATAACCCCTGCAACAATCATAGTTTATCAAAATAAGGTAATCTTAGAGGTTGGAAATCCCAACTATATTCTTACAATACTAATAACTAATAAAGAAATTGCCAATTCATTTAAAATAAATTTTCAATTATTATGGAAAACACCTAAAAAATAACCTTAAAAATCTCTCAATCAAATCCCTCTCACCCCTAAACTAACAAATATCTTTCACAATTAAGAAGAAATATTGAAATTAAATGGCAAAGAAAACTTAACTCCATCTAAATCCTTAGTCCTTACCTTGAAACTAAACACCGCAAAACCCTTTACCTCTCCAGTTATTTTATCAACTATTTTAAAAATACCATCTCCTAAATTATCAAAAGAACAATTAGATATATCTCCGCTGGTTATCTCTAAGAAATCTCCTTCTTCATCATAATAAATGTTCATTTTACTTCCCATTTTAATCCAGTTATTTTATTAGTAAAAAATGATGTAATAATATATCCATCCCCATTTAAATATTTAACTGAAACCAACAAATATCTCTCAGATGAAGGCATATTATTGAATTCTCTATAAAAATGTCTCACAGATTCATCATGTTCATAATACCTTATAGTTAAAGGATGTTTAATAGTTTCTTTAATGTTTTCTAGAGGATCATTCATAAAAGGGTGTTTTAAAATATGCTTTAATCTCTCATTAGATAAATGCACTTTTTTCCCGTTTTTACCAACAACCTCAAAAACAAAACTCATAAATAGAATAATTTAATAAGGCTTTTATTGCTTTCTGTCTTCTCTGCCTATAAAATTCCTATTTTCTCTATAAACTTTACTATTGTAGCGTATAGTTATGTATATTTCTTTAATATGCTATCTTATAGTATCTTTTACTTTCTTTCATCAACAATCCTCTTAAGAGAAACTTTCAAATCTGGAAGCTTATTCTTAACAACATCCCAAACAATTTCTAAATCAACTCCAGAATAAGCATGGATTAATATATCTCTCAAGCCTGAAATCTTCTTCCATTCAACCTCACTATGTTTTTCTTTTAATTCTTCAGAAATGTTTTTTGCCGCCTCTCCGATTATTTCTAAATTCCTAAGAACTGCATCACAAACTAAATTATTCTCCTTAAATTTATCATAGGAAAATCCTTTTACATATTTCTCGATTTTCTTTATTGATTTTAGGATGTCATTCAGATAAACTTCTTGTTCTTTAGGCATAAATCACCTCTTTTTTTATATAAGACAATTCAGGCTTTAACCCCTTTTCTATAACCAAATCAATGTTTCTTCCAAATAAATTTTCCAAAAAAAGCTTCAGACCCATATAATTATCAAAACTGGCATTGTAAAATTCTACTAATATATCTACATCGCTTTTATCATTCTGTTTGCCTTTAGCAAAAGATCCAAACAATCCTATTTTCTTAACTCCATACTTATTTATTTCACTTTTATGTATACTAAGAATTTTAATTATTTCTTTTGTAGTTAAACTTCCTGTCATGTTTTTTTCATCCTGTTTAACTCCAATACCTTTCAGCATATCTTTCGGAACTTTTTTAACTATCAAAATATCTCCCTCTAAAACAAACAATACTTTTTCGCCATCTCCTATCCCAAGCTTCCTCCTGACACCCGCAGGTATGGCTATCTGCCCTCTTGAGCTGACTGTACCTATTTCGATTATTTGTTCCATTTTAATATATCTTATTTACAAGATATATCTTGTTTAATTAGAGAAATAAAACTAATTACTATAATACCGATAACTATCCACTGGAGAAATATCGTTTCCTAAAAGTAAATCCGATAATCTTTTTTCCAAACCTCTTACAAGCTCATTAAGTTTTATACGAATTCTAGAATAACCCAATTCTCTTCCAGATTCAATTCTCTCCTCTTGAAAAACACTTGATTTATATTGAGAACGTAAATAACCTCTAGGGACAATCATTCTTGTTTCTTGTATTTCAGATTCCATCTTAATTAGTAGATAACTATTAAGTTTAAATTCCTTTCTATACTTAGTTTGAAATAACCTTATAAAATCTTATTCTAAAAACCCTCTCGCCCCAAAATTAATAAGAATCTTCTTTATTTCATTGATTGTTTCCTGCTGATGCTTTTTATCAGACATCCTTACAAAAGTAATTAATAATTCGGTTAGTTTGGATTGATCCATTATCTTCAATTTATGCCCATCTGTAATAAAATAAAATCTAAAATTATTATATTTGATTTCTTTAATAATAATTCCTCCAACATTACCTAGAAGTTTTCCCTTATGCGGATTATTTTCTAAAGAATACATCTGTCTGAAAATTATTTTAGATTCTTCCTTGAATTTTTTTAAAATATCATTTTTTAGGCCTTCAGCAATGCTTACCTTGGCCATTTTTTATCTGCCTCTTTAATAGCCTCTTCAATCGGAATAAATCCTTCATCAGACATTAAGAATTCTTTTAGCTGCTCTTTTACAGCCATAGCATAAATCCTTTTAAGAATATCATCATAACTTTCTCCCTTCACTCCAAATGAAGATATTTTTTCTTTAGTTTCCTTGCTTAATTGTATTGTTGTTGTTTCCATATCTATAGCAACTATAGTGGCTATAGTTTTTAAAGTTTTCGGTTCATTTTTAAAAACCATTATAGTTATAAAAGATGATGAAATTATCAAAAACCAAAACTCAAAACTTCGAATTCCTCAATAAAGCAATATTCTTTCCAGAGCAGGAAATACTTGCAATTGGAGACTTGCACTTAGGATATGAGTATATGTTAAGAGAAGCCGGAATAAACTTGCCTTTTGAACAGATTAAAAATACAATTAACGACATTATCAAAATAATTAACAGCATAAGGCTTTCAGGCAAAAAAGTAAGCAAAATTGTTTTCTTAGGAGACATAAAACACTATTTTGCATTTCATAAAGGAGAAAGAAACTTATTTCTGGATTTAATGCAGGAAATTGAAAAATACATTAAAAGAGAAAATATAATTGTTATCAAAGGAAATCACGAAAAAATGGAAAACCTGGCTGACAAGCATTTTGTTGATTTTTATATTCAAGATGGCTTAGCTTTTATTCATGGTGATGAGCCAGTTAAAGAAGCCTTTAGTAAAGAAATAAAAACCATTATCATGGGTCACTTACATCCTGCCATAACAATTACAGATAATCAGAAAATAAAATCAGAAAAATACAAGTGTTTCTTAGTTGGAAGTTATAAAAATAAACAAGTAATCATCCTGCCTAGTTTTCTTCCATTAGTAGAAGGAACAAGTATAAATGAATTCCTAAGTGATAGCTCTTGTTTTATTCCAAAAGACATTTTAATGAGTTTTAGAGTTTATGCAATAGGAGAAAATAAAAATTATGATTTCGGAAAGCTGAAGAAACTGATAAGAAAGAGAGAATATTAATTGTAATAAGATAAAAAATTCAAAGTTCAAGTGAATAATAAGTTAAAAACCACCTAAACAATAAAAATTATCATTTCAAGCTTAAAAAATAAAGACAACCCATGGTTTTCTTTATCAAACTTTCCTTTAAATTTGTTTATTGCAAT
>JACPLR010000024.1 GCA_016186425.1 Candidatus Pacearchaeota archaeon
ACTTCCTCTTAAAATACCAAGATTTTCTTTTATGAAACTTTCCTTTTAAATAGCAATATTTTGAAAACTTCTGAAATCAATATGATACTAAATTTTTCTATATAAAAAATTTAATATGGTTTGATAGATAATTGAGTTAATTTTATATTAATATGATATTTACTAATTTCATTATCTGTCATATTTAATATTTTATTTATACCTTATATTATTTAATTACTCTTTCTTGATGAAAATCCGTCGATATTTTTATATAGTTCTTGTAATAATGATAATTAGGGGTTAAGATGAAATTAAGAGTAAAAAAATTGCACGAGAAGGGGATATTAAAAATGGAGTCTTATGGAGATATAAAAGAGATTTTAATCAATGAGGACTTACTTCATCCTGAAAAAGAGGCTATTTCTGTTTGTTTTCGCGGAGCGAATTCTTCGGGGATTCTTGATTTAACTCCCAAGGAAATTGAAAAGATTTATAATTCAATCAAATCGAAGAAAAAGCTGATTAAGAGTGTGAAGATAATAGAATAAATTATTTTGATAAGATTCATGAAAATTAAATTACAGGATTTGGCAGACTTTTCCACTGATTTTTTAGACATATTATCTTATCGAGACATTTATACTGCTAAAGATCTTAGAGGATTAATCAAAGGAAATTATTACTATAAAGATAGGAATAGGTTTTTTACATTTTCTGAAAGAGAGGTTAATGGAAAACCATTTTATGTTTTAAGATATAATTTTAGATCTAATATGGATGATATGGTAACTCCTATTGGATTAGAAGTTAATTTTGATACAGAAAGATCTGGCGTTATAGTTTTAGCTCAAAAGAAATTAGAGGGGTATTCTTTTATAATTCAGGATTGTGCTATTTTAATAGATACATTTAGAAATAAAACCCAAAAGCGAGTTATACCTTCTTCAGATTTTGGTTTATGCAGAGATGAGTTAAAGAGATTATCTAAAATGAGATGAATACTTAGTATTTTCCTTCTGCTTTCAGTTTCTCAAGATATTTTTCAGCTTGAAGAGCTGCCTGGCATCCTGTGCCAGCTGAAGTAATTGCCTGCTTAAAAACAGGATCTTGAACATCTCCTGCTGCATAAATGCCGGGGATATTTGTTCCTGAAAGTTTATCTGTTAAGAGATATCCATGATTATCAAGTTTAATTTTACCTTGGAATATTTTGGTATTTGGTATGTGGCCAATGGCTAAGAAGATACCATCTGTTTTAATTTCAGATATCTTGTTTGTTTTAAGATTCTTTATTTTTACCCCTGTTACAGATTTTCCATTTCCCAAAACTTCTATAACTTCTGAATCCCAGATAATATCAATTTTATCCTTTAGCTTAAAAATTCTGTCCTGCATTATTTTGCTAGCCCTGAATTTGTTTCTTCTGTGGATTATTGTAACTTTTTTTGCAAATTTATACAATGCAAGAGATTCTTCCATTGCAGAATCTCCTCCACCAATGACAATTGCATCTTTATTTCTATATAATGCTGCATCGCAGACAGCACATGTTGAAACACCTCTTCCAAAATATTTATTTTCTCCAGGGATGTTTAATTTTCTTGCAGAAGCTCCTGTGGCAATTATTAATGTTTTTGTTTTAAACGAATTTTCAGAAGTTTTAATTTCAAAATACTTTTTTTCAATGCTAAAAGATTCCGCGGCTTCCTGTATGCATTTTGCCCCAAACTTTTCAGCCTGTTTTTTTGAATTTTCTATTAATTCCGGGCCTAGAATTCCATCTTCAAATCCAGGCCAGTTTTCAACAAGTGTTGTGAGACTTAATTGATCTGGTTCTACGCCACATAGAATTATGGGCTTTAAGTTAGCCCTTGCTGTGTATAATGCTGCTGTGTAAGCCGCAATTCCTCCACCAATTATAATTACATCATGAATCTGCTCTTTTTTATTCATTTTATTAAATTTATATTTCTTTATAGTATTTAAAATGTTTGAAAATAAGCTCTTAGACTTAATTAAATAAAGTATCAGTCACGTTCTTGAATCATTACTATACTAAATTTTCTATTAAAAGAAAATTTAACATAATTTATTGGTTTTAATCATTAGTATTCATCTTTTTAATTTATTTATGTTATAGATTCTAAAGCTTACTTTTAAAAACTACTTTACCTTGTTTTTATTGTCATTATGTTTATTATGAAAAATTATATAAAAAGAGGGCTTGAAAAAAGAAAAGCTATATTTAATGAAGCAACTACCAGAGACAAGGTTAATTTTGCTATTTTTATATTATTGATTTTATTTTTTATAGGGTTTTTGTATTATTCCAATATAATTAATTATACTTCATCAAGCAAAATTCAGGAGGAAATTGAGAGATTTGGCATACTTGTTCCAATAGTTTTTGTTATCTTTTATTCAATTGCCACAGCGGCATTGCTTCCCGCAACTCTTCTTATAATAACTGGCGGGGCCTTATTTGGCACTATTGAAGGAATGATTTATGTTGCAATTGGCTCGATTCTTGGGGCTTTATTGTCTTTTTTTATAGCAAAATATCTTGGAAAATCATTTGTCGACAGGGTTTTATACAAGAACTTTGAGGTTTTAAGGATTTATAATCAATTATTGAAAAAAGGCGGAATACTTGCAACCTTTATTCTTCGGCTTGCTCCGTTCCATTATTCTGGTATAAGTTATGCTTTAGGATTAACAGATGTTAAAAGTACTCATTACCTTATTGGAACTTTACTTGGAATACTGCCAAGTATTATTATATTAACTTATTTCGGCGATTCTTTGGCAAGATTTGACTGGCTTGGAATTGTTGTTTCCATTATTCTTATTGGTTTGCTTGCATTGGTTTATCCAATTTACATAAAAAAAGTCAGAAGAGAGATGAAAGAGGGGGAATAATCATTACTTGAGTTAAATAGGTATATTAATTAGTTTAATAAGTATTAAATAAGGCCAAATTTTTCTAAATGAAAAATTTTATATTATATAAAGGAAATCAATGGTTTATCCTTATCAACCCTTCCTTTTAAATGATTTTGAAAATATTACAATAATCTTGCCTCATTTTTTAGATGTATTTACTATTTTTTATTTTTATAGATTATCTTTCCCCATTTCACAACTTGCAAAACTCTTCAATCAGGGATTTATTTCTTACTTCTGGATGAAATAAAACTCCGTAATATGGCAAGGTTTTATGCTTTACTGCCTGGGGAGTTTTATTTTGTGAATAAACTTCAAAATTATCTAAATTATTGAAATCAGTATACAAGCCATGCAAATTATAGACTTGTTTTTTATTCTTTAAGCCTAGAAATTCTTTTTCAAAATTAACATTAATCAGTCCAATTTGTTTTTCTTTTTTCAGCTTTCCTTTATAGATCAAACCAAGAATATGCATTCCAGCACATATTCCTAGGATAGGCTTGTTGTACGGTTTGATAAATTTGAACTTGTTAATATGTTTAATAAAATCATTGTCTGCTAAGCTAGTGCCTGTAATTATTATTTTATCAGCATGATTTAGCTCTTTTTTATTTATATTTTTATAATTAATTGTCTTGAATTTTATATTATTAATTTTTAATATATCTTCAATTGGCTTTACAAATTCAAGTTCATGAAGCTTGTGTTGGCAGGTTGAGATGATTAGGATCATTTTGTTAAATAGTTAATTTTATAAGCTATGAATATATTATAAATTTATGGAATTAAAAGTAATCTTGGAAGAACAGGAAGAAGGAGGGTATACAGCTTATGTGCCGTCATTGCCCGGATGTATTTCTCAGGGAGAAACTAAGAGTGAAGCTTTGGATAATATAAAAGAAGCTATAGAATTATATTTGGAAGCAGATGAAAATGAGATGATTAACTACCAAGATAAAGGGGAAGCTATTACAATAGCTTTATGAAACTTCCACAGATTTCTGGAATTGAATTAATTAAGAAACTTCAAAAACAAGGTTTTGTCGTTGTAAGGCAAAAGGGTTCTCATGTAAGGCTTGAGAAGAATTTAGGGGAAAAAGTTATTAAGATAACCATTCCAAATCATCCAGCACTTAAGAAAGGAACTCTTCACCATATTTTAAAAGATGCTGGTTTGAGTATTGAAGATATTTTATGATATTTTGTATATAATTAATAAAAATAAGAAACTTACTTATTAAAATAAGGCAAAGATATAGTATGATTTCAGAATAATTCTGAATTATTACAATACTAAATTTCTCATTGGGAGAAATTTAACATAATTTATTAGCTAATTAAATTAAGATACTTAACTTTAATGAGGTAACTGGTAACTCGTTTTCATTCCACTTCAACCTCCATTTTCCAGCTATTGTCTTTACCGGTTATAGTTTTCTTTTTTATTTTTAATGGTTTTTTAAATAAAGGACAATTTAGAACAAGAGATTCAAATTCTCCACCCTCTCCTGCTGGATTAATTTTATATTTTTCACTTAAGATTTTTATTTCCTTAATAAAAGATTTATCTATTTTTCTTCCTAACCAGGATTTATCTAAAGGATAAGCGGCAACCTGTATAATTATAATATTGAATTTGTTTTTTATTAAGTCATCTAATAGTTCTATTTGTGATTTTTGCCATAGCGGATTAAAACATTCTAGTCTTAAGTCATCACAGATTTTCTGTATTCTGCTTGCTTGATATACAGAAGCAACAGCGCCAGTAACTATGCCTTGAATTTTATATTTTTTCTTTGCAAGCTTTATTGCATTTTCAAGGTCTTTTAATTCAACTTCCTTTTTGCCTTTTGTTTTTTGCAGTATAATTGGCAAGTTCATTACAGCTGCTTGAATAAGAGTTTTATTTATAGAAGGTGTGTGGAACATAAAGCTATCTTTGTTTTCGGAGGCAATTGTAATTAAGCAAGTTAGCTCATGATTATACTTTTTTGCTAAATAAGCTGCATATGTTGAGTCTTTTCCGCCTGAAAATAAAATACCAAGTTTCATTTTAATCTAAATTTTATAATCTTATTTATAAGAATAGAAATACTTTTAAATACTGCTTTTATTAAAAAATTGAATGGAATTAGTAAAAGGCGACTGGGATAATTTGGAAGGAAAAGTAATGGTTTATGGAAAATTAAACCTTAGTGATAATGAAGATGCTCCTGGAATAATAAAGGAAAACGGTATTTTAATGGGGACATATGCCTCTGCTGATTCTCTTGACTATGTAAATTTCCTTAAGAGTCTTGGTGCTCCCGAGTATTTAATTGATGTAATTAATAGTGCTGAATCTCAAGTCAAGGATGCAGTTAAAGGAATGGATATGGGGAAAAGAATATTCATGGCAAGGGGTATTAGTGGAGTGCCTATAGAATGCGAAGAAGATCTTTTATTTAAAGATTTTGATGTTTTGAAAATAGGCGAGTATTTTCGTCTTGGTAATTTTCTTCATGCTACAAATCTGGGTGTTGAATATTATATGGTAAGATTTGAGGATCAATTAATTAAAAAACATGGTGTTGAGTCGCTTATCAATACTGTTAATAGAAAACCTAAGGACGATCAGAATAAAACTGAATCAAAACAGGCAATTACTTATAAAGATATTGAACCTGCAAAAATTGGCTGGTATTTATTTAATACTTTCGTTGATCCTTTGCTTCATATGTATAGGTGTGGGGAATCAGAAAAAACAGATTTAATTGCTGAAGACGCAATTAATTTTAGCATGGGTTCATTATTTATGCCACAACTCTTGAAGATTTTAGATCTAATGAAGAATGGAGGAGCAAAGCTTAATGAAAAATTAATTAATTGTTATGTTAGCGAGATTGATGCTATTTTAAGAGAAGATTATGAAACTGCTGCAAGAGTAAGAAGCGAGATTTTAGCGATGAAAGGATAAGTTTTTATTTTATTTATACTTATTAATCTCCCCAGAAGCTTACCTCAATTTTTCCTTCATGTGTTTCTTGGTTGAATATAATCATATCAACTATATAATAATTTATCTTCTTGTTTTCTTTCAATCTTTCCATCATAATAATTATCTTAGACATATCATTATCTGTTATTTTTCCAATTCTTTTAAGATTATTTATTTCAGCATATGATTTATTTATTTGTTTCATATTTTTTACTAATCATGCCCCATTATTTATGGTTTATAACTTCCTTATATAAAGATAAAGTTCTTTTTCCTATTTTATCCCAACTGAATTTATAGGATCTTAGTATTGAAAGTTCGCTAAGCCGTTTTATTTTATCTTTATTATTTATTAATTTACTTATTTCTTTAATAAAAACTTTGGCATTTGGAACTATTAGGATACCAGACTTATTGACAACATCTGGTATTCCTCCTGTATTTGACGCAATTATTACATTTCCAGATGCCATGGCCTCCAGGATGCACAAACCAAATGATTCATATTTTGAAGGCTGAATATAAATATCAGATTCTTGATATAATTTTGCTATCTTTTTTATATTAAGCGGATGAGATACCCATTGAAATCTTCCCTTGTATTTTTTTACCAGATAATTAAATTTTTTCTGTATTTTTTCCAAACTTGGAGTTTTTGTTTCTGGTGCAACTAATATAAATTTTAATTTATTATTCTTTAATAATATTCTATCTATTATCTTTGGAAATAAGCTTATGCCTTTTTCTTTACTGAATCTTGTTATTGAAAGGATTTTTAATTGTCTTTTTTCGTTTTTTCTTTTAGGTTTAAAATAATCTAATCTTACTCCGTTTGGGATTACTTCTATGCTATTTTTATCTATATCAAATTCTTTTAATAATTCTTTACGCAAACTATTTGATACAACTATGATTTTATCAGCATATTTTATAGTATCTTCAACCCAAGAGGTGATTATAATCAATTCTTTTTCTTCATTACTCATTAACTCTACTCTCTTTCTTTCTAAAGCATGAACAGTATGTATCCAAGGTATTTTAAGCAAATATTTTATTCTAAAGGCAGAAGTTGTTAGCCATCCGTGAGTGTGTATTATGCTAAAACTTCTTTTGGAATTCTCAAGGATGAATTCATTTAAAACTCTATTCTCAAAATCTACATATTTTAATCTTTTTTCAATAATTGTGCTTGGATATTTATTACCTCTTTTATTATGACCATTTAATAAATGTAGAATAATTTTTTTTCCATCAATTTTTATATTCTTAATATCTTCAACTTCTCCATGAGTAAAGACATGAACTTCTGCCCCAAATTTTGCTAATGTATTTGCTAAGTTATATACATGGATACCTACTCCAGATGTTGATGGTTTTTCATATGGATAGTAATAGCTTATAATCCCCACTTTTATTGGAGCTTCCACTAAAGAATAAAAAAATTTTAAAATCTTTGGAGCTATCTTTTTTTCTATAACCTCTTTTTTTAATCTTTTGTAAACTTTCATCACTCTTGATTATAATTATGATTACATCCTCTGCAAAATCTCAATTCTCCTTTCTATAGGAGGATGTGTAGAAAATAAATTCTGAATTTTTGACTTGAAAGGATCGCTGATAAATAAAGGAGCAACTGCTTTATTGATTTGATGCTTGTTTGCCGGAGTGTGTTCGCTATGGATTTTTTTTAAAGCTGCTACTAGGCCACTTGGTGTACGTGTAAACTTGACCGCTGTTGCATCAGCAGTGTATTCTCTCTTCCTAGAAACAGCTAACTGGATTAATGAAGTTACTAAAGGGGCAAGAATTGCTAAAGCAATTCCAATCAGCATAAATATTAGATTTGCTCTGCTATCTCTATCATTATTTCCTCCTTTAAACCATAAGCTTCTTAAAAATATTTCAGAAATAATTGCAACCATTCCTACAAGAACTGCAATTAAAGTCATAAATCTTATATCAAAGTTAGCAACATGCCCCATTTCATGAGCAATAACTCCTTCTAATTCTCTTTTATCCAGTTTTTCCAAAGCTCCTGTTGTTACACAAATAACTGCATTTTTTGGATCTCTGCCTGTTGCAAAGGCGTTAATTTGAGGGTTTTCCATAATGTAAACTCTTGGCATTGGCAATCCAGAAGCAAGAGACATTGATTCAACGCTATTCAGCAACTGCCTGTGCTGAATTTTATCAGCTGGCTTTGCATTTACAGATGCAAGAGCAATTTTATCAGAATAATAATATCCTGCCCAGATATAAACAAGGGAAATTATTATTGACAGAATCATGACCATTGTAAAATATGCCGGGCCTAATACTTTTCCGATAATATATCCTAGAGCCATAAGCACTGCTAGAACAAGAATTATTAAAAAAATTGAATTTCTTTTGTTTCTTGATATTTGATCGTAAAAACTCACTCTTTCTGCCATTTTTATTATAATTTAGTATATGAAGCTATATTTATAAAAGTTTATAAATACTGATTTTTAAGATAAGTAGTTTTAATATACCTCAGACAATGAGAAAAAACTCCCCTCCAAAATTAGTTAGAAGGAATTCCATCCCGCGGATTATGATCCCCGAAATCAGAGTAGGAACTATCTTGAGTTCTGCAAGACCTAATTTTATAGCTGCATCTAAAGGAAACTGTCCTGCAACCCCCGGATTTTATATTACTGATTCTGCAAGCAATAAAAATTACATCGGTTATTTAAGGGGTTTAAATAAAGCGGATATGCCGAAAGATTATGAAGAATATTTAGAATTAGGCAATGCTAGAAATTATAGAGAATTAAGTATTGCTGAAGATGAAAGATTGAAACTTATCACTAGCAGATTTCCTTTTTATAAATTAATTCTAAGAGAAATTCTATCTTCAAGTAATGATAGAGGAAATATTACTGCTTATTTAGAGGAAATGGTTGAAACAAATGATGGCGTTTTTGTAAAAATTGATAACCTTATGGATGATGTCCATGGAAGATTTTTAAATTATTATCAAGATAAATGGAGTTATACTTTTTCTGTAACACAGGAGGAAGGAGATATGAGAGTAAACCCGGGAGATTTTGTCTTAGGAATAGTTTTAGATATTAATCCCGAACATTCTCATTTTGATTTAGTGCCTGTAGATTTAGTCAATGCTAAGAGATACCAGATTGAGAAGAATAGAATAATAAGGCCATCTAAAAAATAAATTTATTATGCCTTCAGAAACTAACCTTCACAGGCTTTCTTTCAGCTTCTGTTATCTGGATAAAAGGCCTTTCTTTAACATTATATAATCTGGCAAATAATGTTCCTGGGAATACTTTTATTGAGTTATTAAAGTCTAGGATTGAATCATTGTAATACTGCCTTGAATAAGCTATTTTGTCTTCTGTTGATGATAATTCTTCCTGCAGCTGCTTGAAATTTTCATTAGCCCTTAAATTTGGATAGTTTTCAGCCAGAGCGAAAATTGATTTTAGCGCTGACTCAAGCTGATTATCTGCTTTTATTCTTGCTGGAAGGCCTTTTGCTGAAAGCAATGCTTTTCTTGCTTTTGTAACATCTTCCATAATGCCTTTTTCATGCTTGGCATATCCTTTTACTGTTTCAATTAAATTAGGAATCAAATCAGCTCGCCTCTTTAGCTGAACATCTATCTGAGACAGAGCATTATCTATTCTGTTGCCTTTAACTACAAATTTATTGTAATAAGCAATAAATATAATTACAATTAGTGCGATTAATGCAAGAACAATCCATATTACCCATGCTACCATGTCAGTAAGGTATAGTTATTTATTTATAAATTTATGCCCCCACGAGGCAGGCAATAGAAAGTATGATACTCCATTTATTTACCTTAAAACATCTACGAATACGCCATTTTTAAAACCATCTTGCCACTCCGGGGGTGCAGAAGAATTTTCTTTTCTTTATCTATCGATGCTGCCGCCACAATGTTTAAAAAAAAGCTGAATAGCAGACAGAACACACAAGTTAAATTTGATTTGTGTTTCAAAAAACAAAAAGGAGGTCAAACAATGAAAAGAGAATTTATCGAGGCGGCACTTGGCAGTATAAAAGACAGGTTGGTATCTTCAGATCTGAAATC
>JACPLR010000026.1 GCA_016186425.1 Candidatus Pacearchaeota archaeon
TTATCTCTTCTTTGTTTAAAATCATTTTTGTCGGTGTTGCTTTTCCAATGCTTCTTACTGAGATTAATTTTCCAGGACCCGGGCATTCAACACTTATGACTCCCTGATTTACAATAATTGGAGTTATTTTTCCAAGTTCTAATCCCTGATAATTAGAAAATCGATTAGCATTTTTTGGAATTAAACTTGGAGAAGGGACTTGAATAGGTTTTATAGTTTGTCTTGGAGGGAGTGGCATTAATGGAAGAGTTTTCTGCTTTTCCTGAATTTCTTCATTAATAATTGAAGGCTCTAATTGAGATTCTTTATTAAGATCTTCCCCTAAAATTAACTCTTCATGCTTTTCTTGCTCTTCTTTTTCCAGTTTTTTTAAGAATTCTTTTGGAGTTGAGTTAATTATAAGCTCTTTTGTAAATTCCTGCAGAAATAATATATTATGTGGCATTTTTTATTTTTATTTAAAAGATTATTTGCTTTTATGATATCTTGAATTAATTGCTTAAATAATGTTTAATTTATTGTTAATCAACTCAACTCTATTATTAAGTAGCTTAGTAGATTCATTTTTTTATATCTTCAAAACTATTACATAATTTCCCATCTATCTTATTATTCAATTTTTTCTTTTATTTTTTTACCTTAAAGTAATATGCGCTTTAGCATTATCATATAATTTGTTTAAACTATTAAAATCTTGGGAGCTGTCTTGGGCGTTGCATTGAAGGTTGTGATGGATTATTTTGTTCTGGCTGTCGCATAATTGGTTGTGAAGATGAAGGATTCATTTTTTCCCTTGCTCTTTCTTCCATCATTGTCAGCCCCTTTGCAATTAGTTTGTTTTGATCAAGAAGCTTATCCAGCTTATCAAGGAATTCTTTGTCTTCTTTTGTTATTTTTCCTGCATTTTTTTCAGCAAATGACTTGGCTGAAATTTCAAATAAATTCAGAAGCTTTGAAATTTGATCGCTTAGAGAATCAAATTTAACACTTAGATTAGTCATTACTCTCTGCAGTGCAACAAAATTATCAATTAATTGCTTGTTAATTTCTGTCTGAGAAAGGCTTTTTGATTTGTTTGATGAACTTAAACCTGATGATGTTAATGAAGATACCTTCTTTTTACTTGCCATAATATATTATAATGGAGGGAATTTATAAATGTTTGTTCCACTTGAACATTTATAAATTGAATAGAATATTGATCAATTAAAATTACATAATTTAACTGACAAAGCAGGCAAAGATATTGCAGTATTTTCAAAATAAAGACAACCAAGGTTTTCTTTATGAAACTTTCCTTTTAAGTGCCAAGGTTCTCTTTATGAACTCTCCTTTTAAGTGCATAATTATAATAATCTAATTATTTCCTTACTTATTCAAGATTAAATTTATTTAATAATCTCTTCTTACATTTTCAAAAACTATATACTAACTGCGAAGCAGACTATCTAAAGCCTTAGCTTCCCCTGTTGCCAGTCTCTAATAACATGCATTGCCAATCTTGTTTCGTCAATTAAACCCTGTTTTTTAATAAATCCTCTTTTTTTGCAAATGGCTTCAATTATATCCTCTACCTCATTAGATTCAAGTTCTTCGATATGGTATAATTTCTTTATTACTTGTTTATCATCAAATAATTCAAATATTTTCCATAAAACAATATCTAAATTATGAATTTTTTCAGGATTTTTTGATCCAATCAATGCCAACCTTGCTTCATCCTCTTGCTTTAATGGAACAACTCCGGGAGAATCCACAATTTCTAAATTTGCAACTGATTTTATCCAGTGCTGGCCGTGTGTTGTGCCTGCTTTTGAAGAAACAGGGGCTTTTTTAGCCAGTGAAAGAGAGTTAATTAGGGAAGATTTTCCAGTGTTTGGATAACCTAAAACCCCTATCTTAAATCTCTCTTTATTTTTTCCATTTGCAATAAGCCATTCTCTTAATCTTTTTGTCCCTATTTTATCTTTGGTTGAAATAATAAAACACGGAAACTTATCTCTTAGTTTTTCATAGTTAATAGCTAATTGTTCCTTTGAAACTAAGTCAGCTTTATTTAGGATTAATATTAACTGCTTTCCAGATTCTTTAGTTAAAGATTCAATTTCTTCATTTCTTGATAGCTCCGGCATTCTTGCATCAAGTATTTCAAGAATAATATCGCTGTTATAGATTATATCTTTTATAACATTCCAGTAGGGCTTCATATTTGTATCCCATGTTATTTTTGGCCTGTTTGCTTTGAATCTTCTTTGGATCATAATGCTAGACAGATTCAAGGTAAATAAACTTTTATAAACATAAAAGACACCTGCGGTTTCTCTTATGACGCTTCCCTTTAATAGTTAAGGTTCTCTTTATGAACTTTCCTTTATAAAAACCTCCAGCGGGTTTCTATGCATCCAGCAACCACTTATCAAACTTTCATTTTGGTTATTGATTTAAATAAATAAACTTTTATAAACGTGAGTTTAAGATTATATTCATGAATAAATTAAAGGATTTGCAATTTTTAGAAGTTAAAAACAAAAAAATGCAGCTGCCTGCATTTCTTCCAGATGCAACACTTGGTTTTGTAAGAGGAGTTAGCAGTAACGACTTGCTTAAATGTGGGATAGAAGGAGTTGTTGTAAATATTTATCATTTGCTTCATGGAGAGCTGATTAATAAGATAAAAGAAAAAAAAGGAATAGGAAATTATATGAAGTTTCCAGGAATTATTATAAGTGATTCAGGAGGATTTCAAGTAATGTCTTTAATACATGATAATCCACAAAATGGAAAAATAAATGATGATGGAGCAACTTTTCTTTATAATAACAAGAAAACACATTTAACTCCTGAAAAATCTGTTGAGCTTCAGCTAAGTATTGGAAGTGATGTAGTAATGTGCTTAGATGATTGCACTTATCCTGATTCTTCTCTTGAAGAACAGAATATTTCTGTTAAGAGAACAGTTGAGTGGGCAGGAAGATGCAAAAAAGAATTTTTAAAACTAACTAAAGATATGAAAGCAAATGAAAAACCCTTATTATTTGGAATTATACAAGGCGGAAATAATCTTGATTTGAGAAAAAAATGTGCTGATGCCTTAAAGGAAATAGAATTTGATGGGTATGCTTTCGGTGGCTGGCCTGTTAGCCAGGAAGGAAATTTTCTAAATGATATTTTAAAATATGTTGCTGAATTAATGCCAGAGAATAAACCTAGGTATGCAATGGGTGTTGGCAGGCCCGAGGATATTGTTGCCTGTGTTGGTTTTGGGTATGATATGTTTGATTGTGTTATTCCGACAAGAGAGGCAAGGAATAATCGGCTTTATAGTTTTAAAAGTAATTTTTTTGGATTTGGATTAAGAAAATTAAAGAATAATAAGAAATTTTATGAATATATTAGAATAAGAAATTTAAAATATAAAACAGACAAAAAGCCAATTTCAAAAAATTGTGATTGTTTTGCCTGCAGTAATCGCAATTTTACAAGAGAGCAGATATATAAGATGTTCAAAGAAAGAGATAAAGAAGCAATAAGGCTTGCAACAATCCATAATTTAAGGTTTTACACAAAATTAATGGAGAGGCTGAGAAACCAATAAGCATAAATATTCCCAGGTATTCTATTTTTAATGGTAAAAAGTAAAAAAGACGTGAGCAAAAATAAGGAAAAGATTAAAGTTGTAAAAGAAATAAAAAGCAATATTAAAGAAGTTGAAAAGAAAAAAAATAATAATTTAGAAGATGATATTGATGAAGAGGACCTGGATTTAGAAAAATTTGAAGAATTTATTATGCAAGAAACTCCTCTTGTTTCCAGTTCTGCTATAGTTAGAAATTTGCCAAGCAACCAGCCTGTTGAGGTTTTGGAAAGGGATGTTGGAACGGGTTTTATTGAGAGAAATGGAGAAGATAATGAAGATAATTTTAAGTATGCAAATGTTTCTTCTCAATATGCTTCTGGAAGAAATAATGAAAGCGGAACTAATAATATTAATGGTGGTTACAGGACAATTGCTGATGAAGGGACAATACCTGTTGTAGACCAGTGGGATTCTTCAAGAGGAGAAAGCCTTCGTAGAAGGGGTATTGGTTTTTCCAATCCGGATTTTGAAAAAATGCAGAATTATGTTCCTGCAGAAGAGCAAGACGCTACAAAATATCAATCAAATGTTAATGTATCTAATGCTGATGAAGAAAGAGAAAAATTGCCTGGGGAGAGAAGGAGAAAAACGTTTTAGATAGTTTTAAATATATTTTAATATTCTTTATAAGATAATTAATGAGGTTAATATGGCGGATTATAATAATATTTTTTATGGCGGAACAAAATATGCTTTAGATAGTGGAGAGGATCCGCTTGATTATTCTACCAGAATTTCTGCATCTAATCTCGGCCTTGCAGTAGATCCTAGAAGTGCCAATCAGCTTCAGGAAGTTTCTAATAAACTGAATATTGGGCATAGCCAGGTTGAAGTTCAGGGAACATTTCCTAATATTCTTGAAGCAATACCAAAACAGCATTTGAAAGAAATAAATAGGATAAGTAAATTAACAGGAAGCAAGTTAAGTTTCCATGGACCTATGGTTGAACCGTCTGGATTTAATCAGCAGGGAGGGAGATGGGATGAAGCAAACAGGCAACAGGTTGAAAGACAGTTGTCTAATGCTATTGAAGCCGGGCATGAATTAGATCCTAAAGGAAATATTGTTATTACACTTCATTCAAGCGCACAGCTTCCGGAATTATTATCAAGAGAAAAAGTTGGGAAAGAAGAAAAGATAAGGGCTATGTATGTTATTGATCCTTATACAGGAAACGTTCAAATGCTTAAGGAAAGTGAGAAATTTTTTCCAGAAAGTGTTGAAGCTGCTCCTTACAAATTTGAGCCAATTAAAGAAATCAAAAAAATAAATGAAGAAAAATGGGACGATACTTTAAATCATTTCGTTTATTATGCAGATGTTGCTGAATCAAGAGGAATGCGAGAATTGGAATCAAATCAGCATCTAAAAGAAATACAGGAAGCTATTAATTCAGGAAAAACTAATTATGAAGATGTAATAAAAAGTGAGCCAATGCTTCAAGAATATGGTGAGTTTCTTGATCCTAAAAGCAGTTCTAATCAAAGGCGAGAAATATTTTTAAGAAATTCTTATAATGATTTGAGAAATCTTTTTGACATGGCTTATAGAAGTGCTAGAGATACTAATAATAAAGAGGATTTAGCAAAATTAAATGAATTTAGGGAAGAAATTAGAAAAGTTTATCCAAAATTGGAAAAAAATGATTCTTCTGCAATGGGGCATGCAATATCAGAAGGTGTCGGAGTTCTCAAATCGCTAAGCGAAAAACCAAGAATTTTCAGGCCTTTTAATGATTTTGCAATTGAAAAATCTGCAGAAACTTTTGCAAATGTAGCCTTGCATTCTTATAATAAATTCAAAGATACAGCTCCTATAATAAGCATTGAAAACCCGCCTGCTGGCGGCGGAATAAGCAGAGCAGAAGATATGAAGAAGCTTATTGATGAAGCAAGAAATAAGTTTATCAAAGGTTTATCTGAAAAAGGTATTTCTAAAGACGAAGCAGGAAAAATTGCTGAAAAAATGATTGGGGCAACCTGGGATGTCGGGCATATTAATATGCTTAGAAAATACGGATATGAAAAAGAGGATTTAATCAAGCAAGCTGAAATAATTGCACCTTATCTAAAACATGTTCATCTTTCTGATAATTTTGGTTATGAACATACAGAATTGCCAATGGGTATGGGAAATGTTCCATTAAAGGAAGAATTTGAAAAATTTGGAAAGAAATTAAATGAAGTTCAGAAAGTTGTTGAAACAGGCGATTGGTGGCAGCATTTCAAAACACCTCCTGCACTATATACATTAAGCGCTTTCGGCTCTCCTGTTTATTCAATGAAAATGGGCCCTTACTGGAATCAGGCTTCTTTCAGCCAGGGAAATTATTTTGCAGGCTACGGGACAATGCTTCCTGACCAGCATTTCCAGACTTATGGCGGAGGATTTTCTGGATTGCCGACAGAACTTGGAGGGCAGGTACAAACAAGAGGTACAAGGGCAACCGGCGGAACTCCGATGGCTTGACTAGAATAAAAAATGACTATTTATCTATTAAATTATTTATAAACTTTAATTATAAATCATATTAAATTTTTTTTAAATAAAAAATTTAGTCCCGTATTGATTTCAGAATTTTGACAACATACTCCAATTTACCCGATTCATTATACTTAGCTACTTTAATTTGATATTTATATTAATTATAAAAGTTTAATCTTGTGATTTGATGGCTGTTTAATTTATATTAAGTGGTTTTATGCTTAATTGGTTTTTCATTTTAAGTAACATTTAAAAAGAATTTTTACTTAATTAAAAGAGTAAAAAAGAGCAATATGGCAGGCAAGACTAAATCTGGAAAAACTAAGCAGGCAAAGAAATATCCAACTCTTGATTTGAAAACAGAGAGGGATATTGCAATGGATTTTGCAGCAAAATCTTATCAGAAGTTTGATAAAATAGTTAAAAGTGTTATTCTTTTCGGCTCTTCAACTAAAAATACTGCAACTTCAACTTCTGATGTTGACATAATCGTTGTAATTGATGATGCTTCAATTAAATGGGATCAGGAATTAATTGCATGGTATAGGGAAGAACTTGGAAAGTTAATTGCTGCAAATCCGTATAAAAAAGATTTGCATATAACAACAATAAGATTAACAACCTGGTGGAATGACATGATAAAAGGAGATCCTGTTATTATTAATGTTTTGAAATACGGAGAAACCCTAATTGATGTCGGAGGATTTTTTGCTCCGCTGAAAATTTTATTGGAGCGAGGAAGAATCAAGCCAACTCATGAAGCTATTTACACTGCTTTGCAGAGAGCTCCAGAACATTATAGAAGAAGCAAGATTGCAGAGCTGGGAACAATTGAAGGATTGTATTGGACAATGGTTGATTCTTCACAGGCTGCTTTAATGGCAAATAATATCATGCCTCCCTCTCCAGAGCATATTCCGATATTGTTGAAAGAAACTTTCGTCGACAATAAAAAGCTTAAAATGGATTATGTTCTTTGGTATAGAGACCTTTATGTATTTCACAGGAAAATAGTTCATGGAGAGGTCAGAGATGTTAAAGGAGCTGAGATAGACGAATGGCAGAAAAAAACTGATGAATTTTTAAAAGAAATGATACGCCTTGTTAAAGAAAGCCTGCCTGCTTAAGCTGCTTTTAATCCTTCTTCATATTCCTTTTTAGTCTTTTTATCAGCTTTTGCCCTGGCTTTTTCTGCTGAATAAACACTATAAATTATGCCTAAACTTTCGTAAACATCCTGTTTATCTTTAGAACCTTCTACACAAAATGTTAAATATTCCTCCAATTTCTTAGGGTTTAAAAGTTTGTTGACTTTTTCTGTGTCTTCATCGTGCATTGCCTGAATTAATTCTGCTGGTTTTTTAGTAAAGTTTGCAAGGAATATTTGCTGTTCTATTCCAGCGCGCCTTTCAATATATTTTAATGCTGGAGAAGGATATTTATTAAATATTTCTTTTAAAACAGGATTCTGGATTTGTGCTATGTAAGCGTTTACATCTTTTTTTTCAAGCATATCTTTCCATTTTTTGGTTGATTCATGGGCTTTTTTTATTTCTGCATAAGTATCTTCAATATTCTCAGGAGCATTTAACTGATATATTAATCCAAGCCTTTTATTTCCATCATCTAAGTCTGCTATAACTTCTCTATATTCTGGTTCTACATTGCTAACAAGATCATTTTTTGCTTTTTGATATGCTTTTCCTAGATATTTTGTTATAATTGGAGTTACTATTTCTGGAGGCATTTCTCTAAGAACTTCTAAATTTGCATGTTCGGGATCAACATCTCCTGCAAGAGTTATAACTGCCTGCATTATTCTAGGATCATATACTCCACTATCAGATGGGCCTTTTCCTGCCCTAATTCTTTCTTCAATTGATTTTAAATTTCCAGCTAGGCCTCCTAATTGCGCTATATGATCGCTTTTCTTTACTTCCCCCATTACAATATCGTCAAGTGGCATTTTTTGATTTATCTCTTAATTATTTATACTTTTTAGAGAAATATTAAGTATTTAAATCTTTCGGTCTGTGTTACCTAGCTAGTAGTAACAATATAGAAAGGTTTAAAAATGGGGAACTTAAAAAAGATCATTGATTTACTGATAAATTAGGCAAAAATATAGTATGTTTTCAGAACAATATTTGAAAATGTAAAGAACTGTTAATTAAGTGTCATGGGTGGATTGATTAATAAATTAAATTGAACTTAGTAATCTCAATCACTTTAACATTAAAATCAGGTAAAATTATTGTGTGTTTAGCTAAATATTATTTAGAAAGATTTTCATGATCTTTAAGTTGGATATACTAAGATTTATAATTTAAGCGATTTTAATTAAAAAACAAAAAAAGAAATAGTTTAGAAGATGTCCAAAACTTCATCTTCGTTGCTGTCTTCTAAGTTATCGGCTTCTTTATTCTGCTTAGCGTCTTCTTGGTTTGCTTCTTTTTTATTTTCCATTGTGTTTGTATTTTTTTCTTGATTTTCTTGTTTTTCCCCATTTTCTCCGAAGAGAGATTTAAGTGCCAGGATTTCCTCCATTTCACTATGCCTGCTTTTTGGTATTTCCAATAGGTCTAAAATGCCTGCAATGTATGCTGGAGGAGTTTGGGGTTTATTTATTTTATCATCTTGCCTTTCTTTATCCTGGTTTTTGCTGTTATTTTTAGTGTTATCCTGCTGTTTTCTGTAATTCTCTTTTGAAATTTGTTTAACTGCAATAGGAACTAGTTCTTTTTCTTTATTGCTAAAGCGTGATTTTTCCTCTTCTTCACTTATTTCTTCGAATTCTTCCTCAATTTTATGTTTTACCTGCTGGATAAGTTGTTCTGGAGGGAGGTTTTTATGTTGATTATTTTTTTCTTTTATCTTTTGTTTTTCTTGCTGTTGAACTTGTGGTTTATTTATTTGATGATTTATTTTTTTATGCTCCTGATGCACTGTTTTTTCAGTTGATATTTCTTTATTATTGCTTTTCTCAATTTCAGATACAAATGCAGAAATATCATAAGCAGCATCAGCATTTACAGAAATGCTGTTTATTCCGTTTTCAATCAGGAATTTAACCATTTCTTTATTGCTTCCTGCCTGCCCACAGATGCTTGATTCAACATTAAATTCCTGGCATGTTCGCAAAACTCTTTTAATTGCATTTAAAACAGCTGGATGAGTTTCATTGTATAGATACTGAACCTGTTCATTTCCCCTGTCTATTGCAAGAGTGTATTGTGTTAAATCATTTGTTCCAAAACTTATAAAATCAATATTTGTTTTTAGCAAATGCTTAATAATCAGGCAAGCTGCAGGCGTTTCAACCATGATTCCTATTTTTATATTGCTTAATTTTAACAATCCAAGAGATTCTGCATGCTTCTTTGCTTCTATGGTCTCTTCAGTAGAAATTATTTGGGGGAACATTATACCAAATATCTTGTTTTTATGTTTTTCAGCGCATATTTTAATTGCTGATAATTCTGCTTTAAAAATTTCTGGATTTTTTAAAGAGAATCTTATTCCGTGCATGCCTAGCATTGGATTTATCTCGGGTTTTTTTGACGAACCCTCTAAGTTATTGAATTCATCACTTCTTATATCAGAAGTTCTTATCCATATTTCATTGAAATGCCTTGATATTTTTTCCACTCCTTCTTGGATTATTTTTTCATAATCGCTTATTTTATTTTCTTTTAAAAATGCAAGAGGGTGCTTTCCGCTTTCAGCAATTATTCCTTCTAGCCTTAATAATCCGACAGAATCAATGCCTGTTTGGGCAGCTCTTTCAGCATAATCCGGGAGATCTAGAATAATTTTTATTTTGGTTTTTGTGTTATTAATAATTTGTTTTATCTCAGCTTTCTTCTCTTTTGTTTCTCCTTCATATATTAATCCATTAAATCCGTCAACAGTTACTATCATCCCATCTTTCAGCAATTTGGTTGCATGGCCTGTTCCAACAACTGCTGGAATACCCATTTCACGACTGACTATAGCTGCGTGAGCTGTAATTCCTCCTTCGTCAGTTATTATTGCAGATGATTTTTGCATTGTTACAACCATGTCTGGATTTGTCATTTGTGTAACAAGAATATCTCCTTTCTGCACTTTTTCCAGTTGAGAAAGATCATGAATTATTTTTACTTTTCCAGAAGCAATTCCTGGAGAGGCTGCTAAGCCAGAGAGAATAAAATTACCTTTAATTTCTTCTTTATTTTCCTTAACTTGCGTTGTTACCGGCCTTGACTGAACAATATAAATTTCTCTTGATTCAATTGCAAATTCAATATCCTGCGGCTTGCTGTAATGTTCTTCTATTTTTATTGCATAATCTGCGAGCCTTTTTATTTCATATTCTTCTAAAACTTGGGTTTTTGCTTTGCTTGAGCTTAGAGTTACTTCTTCAGTATCTCCCTGCGAGTTTCTTGTTATTGCTGTCTTTTTTTCAGAAATTAATTTACTTACTAACTTTAAATCTCTTGAAACTTCATAATTGTCTGGCTTTATTCTTCCTGAAACAATGCCTTCGCCTAAACCAAAAACTGCCTCAATCATTATATTCTCGTTATTTTTTACAGGATTTCTTGAAAAAATAACTCCTGCCTTATCTGAATCAATCATTTTCTGAACAACAGCTGCTAATGCAAATTTTTCATTTGAAAATCCGCGTTTTTTTCTGTAATAAATTGCCCTTGCAGTGAATAAACTCGCAAAAACCTTTTTTACAGCTTCTAAAAGCTGGTGATTTCCTTTTATATTTAGGTAAGTTTCCTGCTGCCCTGCAAAACTTGAGTCATCCAAGTCTTCTGTTGTTGCACTTGACCTTACTGCTACAAAAATTGGCTCGCTGCTGTGCTTTAAAATGCTTAAGGCATATTTTCCAGCTGCTTCAAGAGTTGCCTTGTCTGTACTGATATTTTCATAAGATTCTAAAATTTCTGAGCTTAAATCATCTGGCATTTCTGAGCTTATAATTATTTCGCGTATTTTTTTGGCCTTTTCTTCCAGTTCCTCTGTGTTGTCAACATTAATTTCATTGAGAATTTCATTAATCTTGTTTTTTATTCCTGTTTCTTCAATGAAATGATAATATGCTTTTGTTGTGATTACAAATGCTGGAGGAACTGGAAATTTAGAGTTATACATTTCAGCTAGGTTAGCACCTTTACCGCCGGCAATTGGACCCGAGTTTTTATTCAACTCTGAAAGCCAGCGAACATATAATGTTTCTAAATTTAAATTAGAACTTGATTTTACACCTCTTGTTGCCATGAATAACTTAGAAGTTTAATATTAATAAAGTTTTGTGTAACAAAACTTTATTGTGCTTTAGGAATTTTTTTGAAAATATATTGATCTCTTTATATAATTTTTAAGCTTGAAGTTCTTATATTTATTATTAACTAATTTAACTTAGTAAGTTTAGCTTAAAATCAGGCATAAATTTTCTATATGAAACTTTAGTATAGGGTATTTAGCTAATATTCATTTATAATTTATACAATATTAAAATCTTAAGCAGTTAATTGATAAACCTCAGCAACTTTCTTGTTTAAATTATGTAAGGATATAATCTGTTTTTCAGAACAATTTTGAATCTCTATTACACTAAATAATAAAGACAACCAATATAAAAACCTCCAGCGGGTTTCTATGCATCCAGCAACCATTTATCAAACTTTCCTTTTAATAGGAGAAATTTAAAATAATTCATTGGGCAGTTATGTATGTTTTATATTAATATGCTGTTTAGTAACTTGTCATTTATTCTTTATTGCAGAATTCTGTTTTAACTCTATAATTAATAGAACAATTCCACATATTAGAAAAAATGAGCCAAAACCAAGATTAAGGGATGTTGAATTATTGCCCAGGCCAATAACTGCACCCAAAGCGCTTAATTGAATGCTTAAAACTAAAAGAATTCCAAGTGCTATTGAAAATATGCTTAGACTTCTGTAAAAGATATTTGCTTTCTTCATTTTTACTGATTATTTCAGGTATTTTTAGTATATAAAGATTTTTACTAAACGAAGTTTGAAAATACTGCAATAATTTTACCTGATTTATCTAATGAATTATGCAAGTTTAATTTACTAATAGGATACTATTAATTTATTTATTAAAATTAGGCAAAGGTATAGTATGTTTTCAGAAATTAGTTTCGAAGATGCAATATTAACTTTTTTTCTCAACAACAATCTTTGTCTTACAAGGAAGCTTTGCCTTTATCTTTTCAAGAACAACTCTTACAGCTTTTATTTGCTTATCTCCAGAAGTTGCTATTAAATAGATTGTTTGGTTTGGATCAACCATTGCAGCCCTTCCAATTGTTTTTCCGAAAGATTTTGTCATGCCTGTTTGCATTCTATCTGCTCCAGCTCCTGTAAGCATTTTATTTTCCCTAATTATGTGATGTGGATGGACTTTTACCTCGAAATAATACTGATTTGGTATTGAAATATCAAGCTCTCTTGAAATTGTCTGCCGTGCAGCTTCTAAGGCATTGTCTCTTATTTGAACTTTTATTTCACTTACTAATTTCATTGTTGTGTCAAATTTTCCTTGATCATATAACTGCCTGTTCCCCATATTATATTTGCTTATTTTCTGTGGCGGAGCTGCCTTTATAAAATTCTTAGTTCTTTGCTTAGACACTCTTGTATAAGGCCTTGCGTATTTCTTTGAATATGCGCCTGCTTTGCGTAAAGTGGCCATTTTAGTTAATTCCTTCTGGAATGAATCTTGTTGCTAAAACAAGTTTTCCCTTTTTAAATTCAAATTTTCTTCCAGATAATAAATTTTCTTCACCAATTTTAACTAAATATGCCTGAAAACCATTCATCCATTCAATCATTTCTCTGCATGCCTTGCTGAAAGTTTCATAGCTTCTTGAATTAGCTTCAGATAAATTGCCAAGGTGCATGTTAAATCTTCTTTCATAATCTCCTAAAATACATTCATTGCTACTTTTTCTTTCATAATCTCCTAAAATACATTCATTGCTACTTTTTCTTTCATAATATGTTCTGTTATCTACTTTCATTTTATCTCCACTTCTGTTGTAATGGCTTGTCCTGGAAGGCCTTTTTCAAATATTGCTCTAACTAGGCCTTTATTTCCGTGCGGGCTGGAAATCTTTCCTTTTATTTGTTTTTTTATCTTTCCGGGAGAAGTCCAAGTAACTTCTTTGCCTACTAATTTATTTCCTTCCTCCCGGCTTTTCAAGCCAAGGTCTATTAAGAAGTGCTTTTCATGGATAACATGCCTTCCTCGCCTGAATTGAACTATTATTCCTTTCATTTTATCAATTTATTTACTTTGTCTATATGCTAAAGATGGTTTAAAAATGCTTTGATGAGGTTTTTTTAATTAAACTAATGCTGGTATACGCCATCTGCTAGAGTTGTATAATACAAAAAAAGAGGTGAATTCTATATTATTTATAGGTTGAATGCTAGAGTTAGGATTTTCATTAACTATAGTTGTTATATTTTCTTTAGTAGGTTCAATTTCAAAAAATCTTTCCCCTAATATAAAAGATACCAAGATATCAATTCCAAACCCTTCTTTTGAAAGTTTTCGACCGTCTTTTTTATCCTGGACTGTAAATTCTCTCAAGTATAATTCTTTTTTATCATCATACCTAATTCTTTTGCTCCATAAAACATATCTTGCATCAAGGTTAACATAAGTGTATTGTTTTTCAGGCATTTTAATTGGTATAATAATATTTAGAATTAAATAATAATTTCAAAGTCTCCAAGTTCTTTTATTAAGATTTGGAATATCTTTGGATCAGTTTTTGTCTGCAGTTTGCCCTTTTGAGCTGAAACAGCTGATTCAAATTGCTCTATTGTTGCGCTTTCAAGTTTGTTTGAATTATGGAGTATTTTGCTGATTGTAGAACCTCTTACTAAAAATGCCCCGGCATCAGTTATTATTAGCTCTGCTTTTTCCCCTGATTTTAACATTATTTGCATTCTTGATTTGTCTATTGTTATTAAATCACATCTCTGGCCGTAGTCTATTAAATGATTTATTAAAATTGCAGCGTCTTTTCTTGCATTTTCAATATCATGCTTTTTTATTTTCCCGCTCTTGAATTCTTTCATTGCTTTTTCAATGTCTTTCAGTATCTGCAGCATCTTAATCGGCATTTTTCCCTTTTTCACAAGTTCTCTTTCAAATATTTCTACTAATTCATTTTTTGATTTCTTGCCAAAGAGATTTTCAAGAAGCTTGAAAACATCTGATTCAATCTGTTCAATTATATTTTTTTGTGATACTTTTTCGATTTCTTCCCTTAATTTCTTCATTCTTTTAATGAAATCATCTGTATCTTTTATTAATTCATCAACTTCACTGCCAGTTATCTCGGTTATTTTCCCGTGCTCGTAGTCTTTGTAAATTTTAATTATTTTATCTAAAATATCTGCATATTTTTTTTCAAGAATTTTTTCTTTTTCTACAAATGTTTCCTTGAAAATTTGCGCTGTTTCTTTAGGGACAGGCGGAGGCAGTCCATATAGCATCAATAATGCCTGTGCAGGAGTTATAACCCCCCAATAAACATCTCCGACAACAATATCTAATAATCTTCTTTTAGCTGTTTTTTCAACTTTGTCTCCCATTGACATAAACATATCAATGGCTTCTGGAGAGGGTTTTATTTTTCCCATTTTCAAAAGAAGTTTCCACGGTATAAACGTGCCACGATCATATAATGGGATTCCATCTCTGATAAAAGTGAACATTACTGGATGAGCATCTTTAACAGCTTCCCAGAAATCTGTTAAAAGATAAATCTGCGGCTCTAGCTTATTTTTTACTCCTGCAATTGCAGCTGCATCTGCAAGATAACCATAAATAATTCCCCTTAATCTTTCTCTTAATTCCAATCTTGGCATTCTTTTTACATCAGTGTCATCTATAATTATAAAAACATCAACATCAGAAGTTTTTGTTGCAGTTCCCCTAACCAATGACCCTGCAATTACATAACTGCTTACATATTTTTCAAATTTTCTTATAACCAGGTTTTTATGAACTTCTGCAACTCTTAAAGCTCCTAAAAGGCCTTTGTCATATAATGGAAAAGCCATTGCTATTGCCGTGCTTAAATCATACCTTGCATCCATGTAGAAATTCCATATGTCAACAGGAGTGATTATGTGAAACCATAATTTTGGCTTTATATTTTTAGAATAATCAACAATTTCTTTTTTTAGCTTTGGAATATTTTTAAATTGTTCTTCTGGAACTAGCACAAGAATATGAGTTCTTTTTTCCTTTTTTTCAGCTTCTGGAATGTCTTCCTCTTCTTCAATTTTTGGAACAGACTGCGGAGGCAGAATTCCAACGGCAATTGTAAAAGGGTATTTTTTAACTATAAATTTCTGCACTTTATCAAGTTCTTCTTTCCTCTTTTCCATTTCTTTTTTTACTTCTTCAGAAAGCTCTGGCATTGAATCTTTGCCAAGGTATTTTCTTTCATTCATCTGTTCATTAAGGTCTTTCGGTTCTTTTGATATTGGTTTTTCGTTTGTCATTTTTATTACTTTTAATTAATACAATCTGTGGATTTATAAAACATGTGGTTTATAAATGTGTGGTTTTAAGAAAAATTATGATAGTAAAAATCCTTTTTTACCTGCAATTCCTGCCAGCCGATACCATTCCATTAATAAATCAGAATCCATTACATTGTCTTTTTTTCTTTCATCATTAATTGGTATATTCTCTAAATTCTTGAAGGTACCACCAACGACATATCCTTCAATAGACATAACCGCTTCATCATGTTTTAGAATTCTATATACTCTTACATTTCCACGTTCACCATTTTCTCCGATTCCTATTCCAGTTATTTGAAATAATCTCCCTTCGTAACCTCTTTCTTGAGTTAAACAATCTCCCAGAGTTAATTTATCCATATGTTTTTTGGATTTTAAGAATATATAAATATTATTATAATAAAGAAAAATGCGCCACCCGGGAATTGAACCCGGTTCACCTCGTCTTTGCATTTCTTCTTTCCCAAGGAAAGTTTCATAAAGAAAACCATGGGTTGTCTTTATTTGGCAACGAGATATTCTACCGGTAAACTAGCGGCGCATTGCTAGTATTTAATGATATAAAGCATTTAAAAAAGTTGTTAATTTTGGAGATATAATTTATAATAAAATTAACTGATAAATAAGCTAAAAATAGGAGTTCAAGAGAATTAATTAGGGAATGATATGAATTGATTTCAGAATAATTTTGAAAATATCGCAATAATAAATTTCTTATTGGAGAAATTTAACATAATCTATTAGCTTGATACATTGGTTTTTATACTTAAATAATTTTTAATTTTTTTCAAAGTAGAAATGTTTATAAGAGAAAAAAAGCTGTTTTGATTAAGGTCCAGTAGGCTAATGGCAGACCCTCTCGTTTACACCGAGATGACGGAGGTTCGATTCCTCTCTGGACCATTCTTAGTTAATTATTTAAATTCGTCTCCCTTATAATTAAAATAAAAAATAAAATGAATAAAAAAGAAAAATTGCACAAATTACCTCTAGATTTAAGAAAGGCCATTGCCTCTGACTTAAATGTGCAAAAACTCTGGGATGATATAACACCTCTTGCACGCAATGAATGGGTTTGTTGGGTTATCTCTGGCAAGAAGTCGGAGACAAGGAGCATTAGAATTAATAAAGCCATATCGAAGATGGGGGGCGGTATGCGCAGGCCTTGCTGTTGGGCTGGCTGCATTCATCGTTGAAATATAAATTTTTAATTTATAACCTATAATTTATAGAAGAATATATTAAACTTACCAGATCTAGCGTGAAACTTAGGGAAAAGTATTGTGATATTTCAGAATCTTGAATCTCTACAATTAAAAATTTTTCATTTAAGAAAAATTTAGCATGATTTAATAAGTTGTTTAAGTTGGTTTTAAATTGATAATTATATTGGTAACTCGTTAGTGTTTTATAGCCTTTTCATATAGAGTTTATTTAATTAACACAAACACCTACTTCTCCTAAAGGACTGCCAAGCATATCTGTCCATCCCCGAGATATTGTTGATGTTCTAATTGGCGGGTTAAAATCAGTTAGGCATTCATAGTCTATTGGACAGGAATAATTATTAGTACCTTTGCAAATGCAGAATTTATCCTGGCTGCAAAGAATATCAAAATAAGGGCCAGAACATAGAGCCTGATAAAAACCGCCCGAGTTATTACAAAGCTCTTCAGAAACATCTGGATTTTTATTGCAAAATGCATCTTTTTTGCAAGATATTTTTCCATTATTCTTACATTTGCATATTGAACAACCATCTTCAAATTTTTCTCCCGCAGAATATTTTCCATTAAGACATTTTGGACTGATAATTTTCTTGCATTCTTTCCGGCATTCAATGTTATCATTAACTACATTTCTTATGCAGATATTTTTTTCTTTTGCGCAAGCAAGTTTACATAAGCTATTTTGGCAAGCGATTTTACATTGATTATGCTCATAGACACAGGCATCCCGCTCCCCTTCCTTATTTTCTGCACAATTTGCATTGCATTTCTGATATTCTCTCTTTTCTTCCTGTGTCGCTGCGAATATTATCGGCACAAGCAGGAGAGCAATCAAAATCATTATAACTTTTTTCATTAAAAATTATTTAAAAAACAGTATTTAAAGATTGTTCGTATTGTTTGCTATCATTCAATTATAACCTTTCACAAATCTGCTTTTTTAGTTTATGAATTTCTGAAGTTTTGGGTATTTAAAAAATACTTTTAGTAAACAGAAAGGTTTATTAATTCTGAAACTTAACAATTGTTAATATAAAATTAAATAAAATGGCAAACAAAAAAATAATTATTCGTGAAGTATTTGTTGCTAAGCCTGGACAGGCATCAAAGCTTGCCAAGTTGTTCAAGAAATCATTTGCAGCTGATCCTAATATGCCTTCTGTAAAAATAATGACTGATTTAGTAGGCAATTACAATACTGTTATAATGGAAATGGAAGTTAATAGTTTGGCTGAATTTGAAAAATTCATGGATGAATATAAATCTGGAAATATGGATCCTAAACTTGCAGAGGAAATGTCTCAGTATCATGACATGTTTTTGACAGGGAGAAGGGAAATATTCCAGGTTTTGGATTGATAAATAAATCTTTATAATTATATTATGCAAAAAATAATTCCCTGTTTATGGTTTGACAGCGAAGCTGAAGATGCTGCTAATTTTTATGTTTCTATATTCAGGAATTCAAAGATAAAACATATTGAGAGATACGGAGAAGCTGCCTCAGAAGCTTCCGGCATGAAAAAAGGCAATGTTATGACAGTAACTTTTGAATTAAATGGCAATGATTTTATGGCTTTAAATGGTGGGCCTATATTTAAATTTTCAGAGGCAATTTCTTTTATGGTGGAATGTGAAGACCAGGAAGAAATGGATTATTTTTACAATGGGCTTTCAGCACTGCCTGAAGCAGAGCAATGCGGTTGGATTAAAGACAAATTCGGTTTATCCTGGCAGCTTATTCCAAAAGATTTTGATAAGTTAATGAAAAATACAGACCCGAAGAAAAAAGAAAAAGTAATAGCTGCACTTATGAAGATGAAAAGGGTTAATATAGATGAATTAGAGCTGGCTGCTGAGGGAGAATAAATAGAAAGACTTAAAAATAACTTATATATCATGTTTTAGAGGTGAAAGCACCTCAGAACTTATTCTGAGAAAATTAAATGACTTCATGGGATTATTTTGTAGGATTTGAAAGAGAACCTAAAAATTTAGATGATTTTTTAAATGTGCAAGGATATGATAGAATTCCTGTTGAAGGAGATAATACTAACAGAAACTATGAATCAAGAGAAGGAGGATCAGTAGATTTATTTTATTTTTCTAAATTACTTGAAATAACCCCGGGAGATGAACCAGATTGGAATAAATCAGGATTAAATATTGTTTGTGAGGTAATGATATCTACAAAAGATTCTGATGCAGATATTGAAGCAGAAAGAATAGCTGCTGAATTAACAAAAAGATACAAGGGTATTTTCTATGATCCTCAAGGGAAGGATTTTTTAAGAAGTGAAGATTTATAATAAGATAATTCAAAATTTTCAATATTCTGATTTATGTTATTTCTATTAAGTGATAACATATAGAAGGATTTAAAAACAAGCGTTTAATACCTGTTTTATGAAAAATCAGGTTTATGAAGAGCAAAGAAGGATTGGAAGAGAAAATGGGGTTGAACTAGAGGTAATAAGTTATTTTCAGGATAAAGAAGCACCCAAAATTGTTTTTGCAACGGGTTTCGGGGGCTGCGCTGAGAAATATCCTTTAATTGATTCTCTTACCAGAGACTTTAATGTTGCGAGTATGAGCCCTAGAAATTTTGGAAGATCTACAGGAAGATATACTATTGACAATTATGCTAATGATTTAAAGTTCGTTGTTGATGATGTTTCTCAGATTGACGGCAAGAAACCTTATGCCATGGGACATAGCCTTGGAGGATATACTTTTGCTAAACTTGCTGGAGAAGATAAACCTGTTGAAAAATTAGTTTTGCTAGATCCTCTTATAAATCCGACTGAACAATTTCCTTCACTTGTTAACTGGTATTTTTCTGATTGTGTAAAGAAAAATAAAGTTCCACTTAAGCCAGTAATCAGATTAGGAAATGTTCCTGGTTTTGGTCTTTTAAAAAAACTTAGAACTTTTGGAAAAAGTGTTTTTAGCGAGGATGATGTTAAAACATTTATTGATTCTTTATATAATGCTCAATCTTGCAGTAAAGAACTTTTAGTTCCTACTTATGCTGTTTTAAGCGGAAGCACTTATTTAATGATTCCCACAAGTAAATCCTGGCGCGATAATCTTAGAGCTAAATGGGAGAATTTTGGAGCTGAAGTTGATGTTTATCCTCGTTTAAATCATTGGTTTTCTGGAGGATTATTAACTGGAGTTGGGGATGTTTTCTGTAAAATGGAAAAAGAAGGAATTACTGATAAGATAAAAGAGTTTTTTAGGGAATAAAAAGAATATAAATTAAATAAAAAATAATCTTAAGTAAATGTAGCCATATATTTAATTAACTTTAAGTCATGTTAAATTTTCATCTAGAAAAATTTAGTGTTGTAATAATTCAAAACTCTGAAAATATTGCAATAATTCTACCTGATTTATTAGAGTAAGCTGCTTATTTTTATTGGTATAAAAGTTATTATCAGAATTTTACATCTCATCCCTGCAGGATTCGCAGATCATCCTGCCATCAATACGTGTTAAAATATCATAATTGCCACATTCTTCGCAAAGGTCTTCGTGGAACATGCCCTGCATTGAAGACTCGCTTTTCTGCATTTTATTTGTTTCCTCTTTTATTTTTTCAAATTCTCTTGTTGATTCAAAGACTTCTGGCAGGAATTTTACAATGTCTTTTAGTGTTACATATCCAATAATTTTTTTGTTAGATATAACCGGCATCCTTCTTATCTTGAATTTATTCATCTTATCGAGGGCTTCGTGAATTCCTGCTTCTGGCTTGATTGTTATTATTTTTTTTCTTGCAATATCCCTTACAGCAATGTTTTCAAAACCATTGTTTGCTTTTTTTGTCAGAGCCCATACAATATCTTTTTCAGTTACAATTCCATGCAGTTCTTCATTTTCCTTAACAACAAGGCTTCCAACCCGGTTTTTTATCATTGTCCTAGCACAATCAATCAGTTTTGTCTCCGGCTTTACATGCACAAAGTTTCTCGTCATTACATCTCCTACACGTATTCTTGATTCCATGCAATATTAAGGTGGTTGAACTTTAAATATTCTTCGCAGAATTGTTATCTCTTTTCAGTTATTGTTTAAACTTGACTTTTGTAAATCACTAGGTTTCTTGGAAGTTATTAGTAAATATCACTAACTTTCATATAAATTTAATTTTGGGCGTAGCAGGTTATGAGAAAATTTTGAAAATATAACTATAATTCTATATAATTCATTAGTTTAACCTGTTAATCTTTATAATTTAAGCAATTTTGAGCTGTATTTTTTGTATATAAATCTTTAAAAATTTTGAATATAGGAAATATATTAAAGAAATATAATAAAAATTAAATTAAAGAAAATGACAGAGAAACCAATTTATGTTTTGCCTGAAAATGTTCAGAGAATTCTCGGCCAGGATGCCCAGAGAAATAACATTCTTGCTGCTCGCATTGTAGCCGATACTGTTAAAACAACCCTCGGCCCGAAAGGCATGGATAAAATGCTTGTTGATTCTAATGGAGATATTGTTGTGACAAATGACGGGGTTACAATTCTTAAAGAAATGGAGATTGAGCATCCGGCTGCAAAAATGATGGTTGAAATTGCAAAAACACAGGAAAATGAGGTCGGAGATGGAACAACAACTGCTGTGATGATTGCAGGCAAGTTGCTGGAAAATGCTGAAAAGTTGCTAGATAAGAAAATTCATCCCACGGTTATAACTAAAGGTTATCAGTTAGCTTCTGAAAAATCTTTGGAAATTCTTAATGCTTTGGCTACAAGAATTACAACTGATGATGACTACACATTGAGGCAGATTGCAATAACATCAATGACTGGCAAGGGAGTTGAAAATGTGAAGGAAAAATTTGCAAATTTTATTGTTGGCGCTGTGAAACAAATAGAGGATTTTGGAAATATCGATCTTGGCAATATAAAGCTTGAAAAAATTAAAGGGCATAGCATAAGAGATACAGAGATAATTTCCGGAGTGGTTTTGGATGTGGAAAAAGTAAATATTGACATGCCAAAAAGCATTGAAGATGCGAAAATTGCTCTTATTGATTTTCCAGTTGAGCTTAAAAATCCAGAGATTGAGACAAAAATTAATATTTCATCTCCAGAGCAGTTACAGAGTTTTATTGATTCTGAAGAAAGAATGTTGAAAAGCATGATAGACAAGATAAAAAAAACAGGAGCAAATGTTGTTTTCTGTCAAAAAGGCATTGATGATGTTGCGCAGTATTATCTTACAAAAGCTAAAGTTTATGCTTGCCGTAGGGTTAATAAAAGTGATCTGGAAAAATTGGCAAGAGCAACTGGAGGCAAGATAATCAGCAATATTGACGAGTTAAGCAATGAGGAGTTAGGAAGTGCGAAAAGTGTTGAAGAATTTAAGCAAGGAGAAAATGTGATGACTTATGTTACGGGATGCATAAATCCAAAAGCAATCACAATAATTATAAGGGGGGGAAGTGAGCATGTTATGGATGAGACAGAGAGGGCAATTATGGATGGTTTGGGGGATGTTTCATCTGTTTTAAAAGATGGAAGAGTTGTTGCAGGGGGAGGGGCAATTGAGATTGAGCTTGCAAAAAAACTTAGAATTTTTTCTCAGAGTTTATCTGGAAGAGAACAATTGGCTGTTGAAGAATTTGCAGCAGCTCTTGAGCATATTCCAATAACTCTTGCTGAAAATGCCGGCTTGGATCCGATTGATATCCTTACAGAGCTAAAGGCAAAACATGATGAAGGAATGGAGCATTTTGGCTTGAATTTATTTAGCGGAAAAGTTGACGATACTTTTGAAGCAGGAATTATAGAGCCGTTGAAAGTAAAAACTCAGGCAATAAGTTCTGCTTCGGAAGTTGCAAATATGATTTTAAGAATTGATGATGTTATTTCTTCTGGCAAAAGAAATAACAATGAAAAAATGATGCGGGAGCTTGAGTGAAATAAAAAAGAGATTAATGTCTAGTAGATTTAGCTAAAAAGTTGGTAAAATTATGATAATTAAATCTTTTTGAATCTATGCAATACTTAATTTCTCTTTTATGAGAAATTAACCCTATTTTATTGGCTGTTTAGTTAATATTTAATCTATAAGATAGGTGTTAGGTATTTAATTATCTTTATTTAAATTATTATTCAGCGTAATCTTTAAATACGCTCTTGATGTTATTACTTTATGTCAGAAAAAGACAAGATTATTGAGCAGAAAATAAAAAGAGGCGGGATATTTGATTTTAAGGAAGTTTACCAGTTTACTTACAGATGGCTTAATGAAGAGGATTATACTGTTGAAGAGAGAAAATATACAGAAGAAGTAACTGGAGATTCCAAGAAAGTCGAGATTCAATGGATTGCAACTAGGCAATTTTGAGCTGAAAATTGTCGGCAATCTTGTAAAAGACTGGGGCAGCACATGGGAGAAAAATCCGTTTATGAAGTTTTTAAGAGGCACTTATGATAAATATATTGTTGAAGGAAGAATAAAACAGTATGAGATTAAGCTTTACGATGTTGTTAATGAACTGACAGAGCAAATTAAGGCTTTCTTGACTGTTGAGGGGATGAAGTAAATAAAAAGAACCAAGGTTCTTCCTATGCCATCTCCTCTGATACTAATATATTTTAAATGATAATATTAGAAGTAATTAAGGAAGTTTCATAAAAGAAACCATTGGTCTATTAAAAGGAAGTTTCATAAAAGAAACCATTGGTGTCTTTTATTAAGAGTAAAAGAACAGCAAAATATTTATATATAACGTCATCATTTTATTGTATTATAAGGATATTTTAATATGATAAATAAAAACAGAGGCATTTTTTTGATTTTTGCAAGTTGCTTTACATTAATTTTAAGTTTATCTTTTGCCAGCGCACTTTCTGTTACTGTAAGCTCAAAACCTATTGTTGATAGCATTGTCAATGATCACGGAAAGCCGGCGATTTTTAGCGTAACTATTACTAATAATGAAGCAAGAGATGTGAATCTTGAAATTTATGCCTTTGAAAGATTTAAATTAATTCCAAGTGAACTGAATTTATCTACAGGAGAGAGCAAGACGCTGGAACTTGAATTCCTTCCTTTTGGGCCTATGGAAGACAATGTTGGCTATGTAACTGTTCCTTTTTATGTTAAAGAAAAAAGCGGAAGTGATAATGTGCAGAGCAAGGCAGTTGTCAAACTTGTTGATTTCAGGAAAGCCTTTGAGCTTAAGTCGGAAAATGTAAATCCTGCTGCCAATAGTGTCAAGGCTTATTTTTATAATTTAGAGAATATTAATTACCAAGATTTGGAGGTTATTTTTTCTTCTGTGTTTTTTGATGATAAAAAAGAGACCATTGATTTAACTCCCTATCAGAGATACGAGACAAATATTCCTATAAGCAATGAAAAAATCAAGAAACTTGTTGCAGGCAATTATAATATTAAGGCAACTTATTTAATTAATGGAAAAACAGAAGCTGTTGATAGCTTGATGAAAATACTTGAGAAAACAGGGCTTTCTGTTAACGAGCAGAAAAGCGGAACAATTATAAGAAAGCTTACAATTGATAAGTTAAATGAAGGAAATATTCCAAGTGTTGCTGAGATAACTATTAAGAAAAATGTTATTTCAAGATTGTTTACAACATTTTCTCTTGAGCCAAATAAAATTGAGAGGCAAGGATTTTTTATTTCTTATACCTGGCAGAAAGAATTAAACCCTGATGAGAAGTTAAGTGTCAGAGCAACAACAAACTGGACATTTCCGCTTATAATTACAATTTTAATCGTAATAATTGTGTTCTTAATTTATTGGTATACCAGACAGGACGTAATTATCAAGAAAAAGATTGGTTATGTCAAGACTAAGAGCAATGAATTTGCCTTAAGAGTTACTGTAAAGGTTAGGGCAAGGAGATTTGTTGAAAAAGTAACTCTTTATGACAGGCTTCCTGGAATTACTAAGATTTATGAGAAATTTAGTTCTCCTACTCCAACAAGAACTGATGAATCAAGCGGCAGGGTTCAGTGGGATATTCCTAAGCTAATTGAAGGAGAGGAAAGAGTATTTTCTTATTTAATGTATTCCAAATTGAATGTTGTTGGCAAGTTTGAGATACCTTCTGCAACAGCGGTTTATGAATTAAATGGCAAGCCAGGCCAGGCAAAATCAAACAGGGTTTTCTTCGTAAACGAGCCAAAAAGAATTGTTGAGGATAAAGAGAATAAAAATTTCTAGGATAATATTTATTTGAGAATATTCTAATATAACTTTTAGCGATATTTTATAAATATAAAATTATTCTATATTTTTATGGAATATATTCTTGAAGTTATTGATAAAAACGGGAGGAAGATTAGGCTTACTAAAAAATAATGGAGTCATATAGGAAAAGAGCTTCCTATTGTTAATGATCTTGAGGAAATTAAACAAACTCTCTTAAAACCCATTAAAATTTCTACTCATAAGTATGGAAATGTCTGCGATTATTATTCTTATTTTAAGAGCAAAAAATCTATATCTAAATATTTTAAGGTAGTAGTTAAATATTTAAATGGGGACGGATTTGTTATTACAGCATATTTTGTAAGGAGAATAAATTAAAAATGAAAGGACAAATGAGGGTCTATTATGATGAAGAAGCGGACTTTTTAGAAATTAGCATAGCAGAGCCAAGACAGAACTATGGAGACCATATTAGTGAAGATGTAGTATTATATAGGGATGAAGAAACAGATGAGATTGTAGGTATTGGGATATTTAATTTTAAGACAAGATCTAAGGATTTGCAAGAAATTAAGCTTGATTTGCCGGTTAATATTTCTTTGTTTTCTTGATTATTTTATTTAGTTCTGCAAAAATTAAAATACTTTATTTAATCATTCAGAACAATTTTGAAAATGCTGCAATAACTTTACCTGGCTTATACATCTTAAGTACACTAAACCATAATTAGTTATCCCTATTAGTTTGAGGGCTACAAAAATCAAGAAAAAATGTAAAAACTATTATTATATTCGGTAAAATAAACAATTTATTTATCAGAAAGAAAATGTTAATATTATGTAGCCGTAAAACGATTTTGTTATATTTCAAAAAATATTATAATTTTATCAACGATAATCTACTAAAAAGGTGTTATAATGTAAACTTTATAGCATTTTTCAATTAAGAACAAGTATTTATGACTTGGTGCACTTAAGTTACTTAATCTAGCTGATAAATTATGTAAGGATATGGCATGATTTCAGAATAAGTTTTGAAAATAATGCAATAACTCTCCCTGCCTTATTCAATGTATTATGTAAGTTTAGTTGGTTATTACCCTTGATTACATCTTAACGATATATTTAAAAGTATATTCTTTTTTAGATTGTTGAATCCCCCTATAGCTTAGTGGTAGAGCGCTCGGCTGTAGCATATAAAAAGAACCTAGGTTCTTCTTATGACATCTCCTCTTGGAGATTAGCTAGTGCGGATATTCCATATGGATTAAAATGAAGCACGATTAGCCGAATGTTTAATGCAGATCCCGAGAGATCCCCAGTTCAATTCTGGGTGGGGGGATTTTTTTATTTTCAAAAATGAACAAAGATAAAATGGATGATATTAATATTATGCGAGAAATGAAAAGAGGAGACAAAGCCATAAAAAAAGAAATAAGGGCAACAAAACTTTATTCTACAAAAGTTGGAGATAGAACTTTAACACCTGCACAGAAAAGAAATGATAAAAAAGGAGCAGGTTATAGGTGTGCGAGATGTAAGAGGAAATTCAGTTTTGAAGAGGCTCAAGATTATTTGCAGGTTCACCATAAAAAATCAGTTGCAAGCCATAAGGATAAATTCCTAGGAGTTGATATACCTATAGTGACATTCGGAAAAAAGCATATCCCAAAGTATGGCAGACGAAAAAGTAATCGTGAAGTTTTGTGTATTAAATGTCATAAGTTCATAGAAAAGAAAAGACATAAAAGAAAAGCCGCCCAAAGAAAGAAGCAAAAAGCTTGGTGGAATACTCTCTAAAACATGAAATCAAAAGATCAACTACATCGTTTTAAATACCAGATAGAAGAAGGAGGTAGGATCAAAAAAGGAGTTTATTATGTTAATACTTCAGAGATAAATAGATTTGTTTCTTCTAATAAAAAGGTTATAGATGATGCAATTAAAAGTCGCAAGATTAATAAAACAAAGGGATTATTGGTTCAGGAACTTATTATTCCCTTATGGAAAGATAAAGTAGTCTATATTGCTATTCAAGGGAAGAGGAATAATACTATATCTGAAATAAAGGACATAATAACTATGAATTTACTCCAATATTATTCAGAACTAGAATTTAGAAAAATAAAGAAAGTGGATTATAAAAAAGATTGGTTGAAGTTTTTTAATGATCATTCTACTAAAAGTCTTTTTTCTTCTAAACGTAGAATAAATTTTAATGGTGAAAATTTAACAAAAGAAAAATTTATTAAACAATTATTAGAAGAATACGATAGCCGAGATTATGAATCTTCTAACACTTCACAATTAAGTGGCAAAACTAATATTGAAGTGTTTAATGAATACTTATATATTGGGACTAATAAAAATAAAATGAAACTACCTAAATAAATAATTTGGATATAATACATACACTAATATTTATATAAATAATTTCTCAAAGCAGTTTATTTTCCCCTCTTGGATCATCGTACTCAAGAATCTTAGCCGCTTTTATTTCAATTGGATCAGCTTTTCTCAGATTTTTTATCTGAGATCTACTTAAGATATTATTATGCGGCAGCTTGCACAAATAATCATTAATATACCAAAGCTCTTCATCAGAAGCCATCCAGTTAGAAGTATCAAACATTTTTAGATTAACAGGATTTGAGTATTTTCTTAGTGTTTTTTTTCCGTCTGCAAAAAGAAAATACTCGTGAAAATAAGACATTGCAAGTTCTCTTAGGCTTTTGTATACTGGTTCTCTGTATCTTAATATAGAATGATTTGTTTTGCTTATCGCCCCCCAGTAGCCTTTTTTATTGTAAACAGCAATAACATGATCTTCATCTCCATGCGCTGCCTCGAAGCTCATAACTAAGGGCGGATAACCATGGAATCTTAACACAGCTGCAGCAAACATTGCAGCTTCCATGCAATGGGCTTTTCTTGTTCTTAACACTTTAATTGGAGACCTGCATGTTTCTTTTCCGTCTTCCTCAAAATTTATTTCTATTGAATCTAAAAAATCCTGAATTTTGCTTGGAGTATTAAGTTTTTTTAAAAGTTTTATTTCCTCTTTGCTAAATCCTGAAAATTCTTTTTTTGCTTTCATGCTGAATATCATGAGTAATCTAAGAAAATATTATTTATATATTTAATCTTTAATAAAGACAACCAAGGTTTTCTTTATCAAACTTTCCTTTTAAGTGCCAAGGTTTTCTTTATCAAACATAAAAGACACCTGCGGTTTCTCTTATGACACTTCCCTTTAATAGCCAAGGTTCTCTTTATGAACTCTCCTTTTAAGTGCCAAGGTTTTCTTTATCAAACTTTCCTTTTATTGGGAAAAATTTAACCTAATTTGATATTTATTAAAGTGATATAATTGATTTAAATTATACTTAGACACTTACTACCTATAAATTATGTAAGGATATAGCATGTTTTCAGAAGTTTATTTTACCATTTAATTTAGGTCTGAATAAAAATACTTTGTAAATATAATCTAATTTATCAATTGATAAATAAATAGTAGCATCCTCTGGAAACCATAAATGTGATTGTCCTATATATGGTATCGCATTAACTGGTAATGCAATAACTGAACAGGATTCTATTTCATATCCTAATTCCGCTCTGGCTTTTTCTAATATTTCTTCTTCATTATCATGGTAATCTTGTTCAGAGCTTATTGTGAATGATAGCCCTTTAAGTGTTTTTCTGCTGCTCATTTTATAGCTATTTTTATAGTTCTGCGGTTTATAAGCATTTTTATAAATGGGTACTGTCAAGTTAAAGCGATATAGAAATAAATAATATTCGAAAATAAAATTACTTAAATTTAAGTTATTCATTATATTATGAATTAAGTAAATATATAGTCATAATTTCTGAAACTGAACACAATTATAATTTTTACATAATTAAGTTAATTTAGGTTATACATTAAAAAATAGGTTATGCCATGATAAGTTGGCAATATCTTATAAATGATGATTTTTGAAAATATGCGGAACAGATTATTAAGTTAAGCAAGTTTAAATTTAGAATATCTGACACTTTCCCCCCAATAAATTACTCAAAGGTATGAAAATATTTCAAAATTTTACTTTTTTATTCTTCCTAATACCCAATAGTCTTGCTGTGGGGATAAAACCATAACCTGTAATAATATAAAATAATAGAAACTAGTTTAGCTATAAATTAAAAGTTAATGAATGTAAATCAGGGTTAAATTTTTCACATGAAAAATTTCTTATGGTATGTTTTCAAATAGACATAATCAATTAAATATTGGGTTTATATAAATTTTGGATGCCCGGTCTTCTTAGCATGGGGAGGTTCACTTCTTCAAATGAACATCCATTTGAGGGAATGGTATTCTTATTCCGGCATCATTCAGGGAATTATAAATTTTTGTGTTCGCTTCATCTATGGAATTGTCCCTGTTTGCTAAAGAAGTCATATGTATATAAAAGTAAGCTTCAAAATTAAGAGAAGAATCTCCCATTTTCATAAATCTTACAAATGGTTTTGGCGAGGCATATGCATTTTTAATTGTTGTTATTTCTTTTATAACAATTTTTTTAACTTTTTCAATATCTGAACCATAGGCAACACTAAACGGTATTACAATGCGAGTTTTCGGCTCTGGGAGGGATATGTTTTCTATCCTGCTTTCGGCTAGCTTATTATTTGGCACAATTATTATTTCATCATTAGAAGTTATTATTTTTGTGCTTCTTAACCCTATTTTTTCAACTCTTCCTTCTGTTTTTTCATCAAGGTAAATTACATCTTCTTCTCTTATTGATTTGTCCAAGATTAAAGATATTCCAGCAATTATATTATTTAATGTTGGTTGCAATGCAAGAGCTACTGCAATACCTGCTATCCCTAATCCTGCCAGAATTGGAGTAACTTCTATTCCCCACAAGTTTAATATAAACACTATTGCCAGGACTATTAGTGATGTCTGAAGTATTCCGTGAATTATTGAAATTAAATTGTCATCAATTTTCGATTTTGTTTTTTGAGCAAGTTTTCTCCACCACCCAAAAATAAGAATATCAAGCAGAACGAATCCTAGATATCCAATTAATATTATGACTAGGGAGTAAAGTGTTATTCTTAAAGTTGCTTCAAATCCGGGCCATTCCGAGGCTATTTCATATAAAGAGAACCGTATTATTATCAAAAAAGCTATGATTATTAATGGTACTGCAAGCCGCTTAATTGGCGAATTGCTTAAGCTTCTTTTTCTAGAAACTAACTGAAATAATTTTGAGAAAATAAAAACAATCAATGTGAGAGCGATTAACAAAACAAAAGCAATTATGGCTGCCCTTAAATACGGATTAGTTACATACTGATCTAGATACTGGTTTAAAACCATGAAATTTTCCTCTTTTTTATTTAATATTAGCAATTTCAATGTTTTAAACCTTTTTCTTTTGTATTTTTATTACTGCAAATATTATCTTTGAGAATAAAAACATTTAAAAACATCATATATCTTAGAAAATAGATTAAAATAAAGAGGATAGATGGTAAGGAAACATTCTGAAGATAGCGATATAGGCATAGATAATAAGTTTGTTGATGAGATTTACACAGATGAAGAGGTTGATGACTTTACTAAACTTGATGAAGATTTGGATGCCGATTTAATTTAATTTTTTCTTTTTCTCTTTTTATTTTTTTGTACAAAGACTGATTATAATTTATTGCGTTTTGATTGTTAATTGATAAAATACATATGACTTATAGATTAAAATTAAGCAGAGGTATAACATGATTTCAGACCAATTTTGAAAATAATGCAATAACTTTCCCTTATTCTTAAGCTTGAAATATTAATCTTTATAGTTTAAGTATCTTAACTATTGTCTATTTTATATGCTAATATATTTAAAGACACTTTTTTTACATTTATTATGTTAATTGGAATTGTCGGCAGGCCTAATTGCGGAAAAAGCACTTTTTTCAAAGCAGCGACCATGTCTGATGTGCTTATAGCAAATTATCCTTTTGCAACTATAAAGCCGAATCATGCCATGGCTTATGTTAAAATAAAAGATTTAGCAGCTGATTTTGGCAAGGTTTCCAATCCGAGAGAAGGTTATATAAAACATGGCTGGAGATTTGTGCCTTTTGATTTATTAGACGTTGCAGGCCTTGTTGCTGGAGCAAGCGAAGGAAAGGGATTAGGAAATGAATTTTTAAATGATTTGGCTGGAGCTGATGCATTTATTCATGTTGTTGATCTAAGTGGAGAAACAAATGGAGAGGGAAAACCAACTAGCAATTATTATCCGGGAGAGGATATTAAGATTATTGAGAATGAGCTGGATTTATGGTATGCGGGAATATTGAAAAAAGTCTGGAGAACTTTTTCAAGAAGTGTAGAAGTGCAGAAAACAAATTTTGCAGATGCAATATTCAAGCAGTTTTCAGGGTTAAAGGTTAGCGCAGATGATGTCAAGCATGTTATTCTTAAATATAAATTTAATGTTGATAAGCCAAGCAGCTGGAGCGAAGATGAAATATTAAAATTTTCCCAGGCATTGAGAAAAGAAACGAAAAAAATGATAATTGCAGCTAATAAACTTGATAGGCCAAAAGCAAAAGAAAATTTACAAAAAATAAAGAAAGAATTTGATTATCCAATTATTCCTTGCTTTGCAGAAGGTGAATTGAGCTTGAGAAGCGCTGACAAAGCTGGATTAATTGATTATATTCCCGGAGATAATAAATTTGAAGTAAAGAAAACACTTAATGATAAACAGAAAGAGGCTTTAAATGAGATTAAGGAAGTTATGGAAGAGTATGGAAGTACTGGAGTGCAAGAAGTTTTGAATAAAGTTATTTTTGATATTTTGGAATATATTGCAATATTTCCTGCTGGAGATAAATTAGCAGACAGCAAGGGAAATATACTTCCAGATTGTTTTTTAATGCCTCCTAATTCTACAGCTCTTGATTTTGCTTACAGGCTTCATAGTGATATTGGAAAGAATTTTGTTAAGGCAATTCATATTAAAACAAAGCAAGCTGTTGGCAAGGATTACAAGCTGAAGCATCTTGATGGTCTGGAGATAATGACGAAATAAGAACAATTAAAATGAAAAAAGAAAGCAAAAATCCCAATTGCTCTGAATGGAATCTTGGACTTATAATTAGCGAGCGAGATATTGAAGAAAATAGGAGAATAATTGAAGAAAGACATGATAAATTCGCTAAAAAATGGCAGAAAAATAGAGATTATTTGATTAATCCTGAGGCATTGAAAGAAGCTTTGGATGATTATGAGGAACTGCAGAGATTTTATACTAGTGGAAGCGGAGAACATTATTATTTCTTGCTTAAATCATATCTAGAAATGGATAATCCTAGCATAAAATCAAGATTTAACCAATCATTGGATTTTGTCAATAAATTAAATGATAAAATAAGGTTTTTTACATTATCTTTATCTAAAATTACCAAAGAAAATCAGAAAATATTTTTGCAGAGTTCGATGCTTAATAAATATAAACATTTCTTAGAAAAGCTTTTTTTAAAAGGAGAATATATGCTCAGCGAAAATGAAGAAAAAATTCTTGCATTAAAGGAAAAAGTAGCATATGATAACTGGGAAAAGTTGACACAGGAATTGCTTAATACTTCTGAAGATGAGATAATTGACTCTACAGGTAAGAAATTAATAAAGAACTTTAATGAGATCCGAGACATGCTTTTAACTAAAGATAATGATATAAGAAAAAAAGCGTCTGAAGTTTTTGACAAAATTGTAAGAAGCAAGTTAGAAATTGCTGAAATAGAACTTAATTCCCTGCTTGAAAATAAGAAGATTGATGATGAATTAAGAAAAATGCCTAGACCTGATTTTTCCAGGCATTTAAGTGATGATATCAGTTCAGAAACAATTGATATTCTTGTTAAATCTGTGTCTAGCAGATTTGACGTTTCTAATAGATATTATAATTTAAAGCTAAAATTACTGAGATTGCCAAGATTTTATTATAGTGATAGAAATATTGAATATTTAGACTCTAATAAAAACTATTCTTATGAAGAATCTGTTAAAATTGTTAGAAGCTGTTTTGAAAATCTTGATAGTGAATTTTTAGACATATTTGATCAATTTATTAAAGAGGGACAGATTGATGTCTTTCCTAAAAAAGGTAAGAGGGGAGGGGCTTTCTGCTTTCATTATTTAATTTCACATCCGACTTACATTTTATTAAATCATAACAATACTCTAAGCAATGTGTTAACTCTTGCACATGAACTGGGACATGGAATCAATAATGAATTTATGAAGAAAAAACAAAATTCTTTAAATTTTGATACTATAAAGTCTACAGCAGAGGTTGCGAGCACTTTTATGGAAGATTTTGTGTTACAATCTCTTTTAAAAAAGGCAGATGATGAATTTAAATTAGGCCTGATGATGGCTAAACTTCAAGATGATATTCAGACTATATTCAGGCAAGTTGCTTGTTATATGTTTGAACAGGAGATTCATGCTAAGTTTAGAGAAAAAGGTTATCTTTCAAAAGAAGAGATTGGAAAAATTTTTAGTAAGTATATGTTAAACTATCTTGGAGATACTTTTCAAGAAGATGACTCTATGACTCTTGGTTGGGTGCATTGGCCCCATATAAGGGATTTTTTCTATAATTATTCTTATGCTTCCGGGCTTTTAATTTCTAAATTTATGCAGGCAAGAGTTAAGGAGGATAAATCTTTTATAGATAATGTTAAGGAGTTTTTATCAACTGGAACTTCAGATTCTCCGAGAAATATTTTTTTGAAAATGGGTATGGATATTTCTAAAGAAGAATTCTGGCTTAATGGTATCAAGGAAATAGAATTTCTCCTTGATGAAACTGAAAAACTTGCTAAAAAGCTTGGGAAGATATGAAAATGATAATCTCTGTAAAAGCAAAACCAAAAAGTGGCAGAAGCGAAATAGTTGAGATTGTTAAAGATAAAGAGTATATTGCTTATCTTAAAGCTGAAGCAGAGAATAATAATGCAAATATTGAGATGATTAATCTACTATCAAAATACTTTAATACTCCACATTTCAATATTAAGGTAAAGAGAGGAAAAACCTCAAGAAATAAGGTTGTTGAGATAAAAGTTTAAATAATGTTTATTCTTAACTAATATATGAAAATGAGATCAAAGACAACAAAGAATCTATTGTCTGTTTTCGGAGTTATTTCTTTAGTTATTGCTGTTACAACCGCTATTCCTTCATTTATAAATAATTCTTATATAGGGTTAGGAATCAGCATGATTTTTGTTATTTTGGGAGCTGTTTTTTTATCAATAGCTTATGGCGATTAATATGAACTTAAAGGTTCATTTACTGGAGTTACATTTTCATAAATATTTACAATATAAAATTTTGACTATTACTATTTTATTTGCATATATTATTGCGATATTAATTCCTTTTTTAACAGGACAATTAAGCTTGAGTAATTTTAATTCTATGTTTTTAGTAGCAGTTATATCTTCAATCTTTTTTAGTATAGTAGCAATACTTATTAATGATTTTAACTATCACTTAAAGAGGATTCCAGAAGAATTGATATTGTTGGATAAAAAATAAATGAACAGAAAAATAACTATTAAAGTTAAGCCCGGAAGCTTGAAAAGAAGCATAGAAACATTTGGATCAGACAGATATTTAATAAAAACAACTGAAACTGACAATGCTAAAGTTAATGAGGATATTCTTTTTATGCTTTCAAAATATACCGGAACTCCTCAGCATAGGCTTAGGATAATTGCCGGTATTAATAGTGATGATAAGATAATAACGATTGAGTAATGTAGATTAAATAAAAACCTCCTGCGGGTTTTTATGAATCCAGCAACCTTCTGAATCACTCCAATGATTTAATGGTTTAATATGTTAATGTTATAATTTTAAGAGTTTAACTTGGTAAGTTTACATATTTTCAAATTATTTTCATAATCATAATTTAGCTGGACTATGGATGCTAAATTTAATAGTTATTATGATTATTTACATTATAGCAATCTTTAATAATTAGGCATTATAGTATTTTTATAATAAAAAAGAAGTTAAAATAATAAAAAGATGGGAATAAAATACGAACATGCTCCGGATTTGCAATTTAAGGCTGAAGAAATTTCCAAACATGTTTTTCCGCATATTAAACTAGATAGAGTTAAGTGTTTTAGAAGCTACGGAAGCAGCTCGAGAGGCACTATAGCTCGCTGCCATGCTCTTGGCAAACTTATGCAACATACACTTAATGTTAAAGCACACTATACATTAGAATTCTTATCTGAAAGGTTTGATAAATTAAGCGAGGAGGAGAAAACAAAAGTGATAATTCATGAATTAATGCATATTCCTAAAAGCTTTGGGGGCGGGTTTAAGCATCATGACTGGGTTTGCGATAAGAATATTAATATGTTTTATAAACAATATATGGCTTTAAAGATAAAAGATGTTAATATTGGCAATATAACTAATGAAACTGATAAAAAAACTGAAAATTGGTTTAGATGGTAAGCATATTGTAATAAATAATGTTTTTCTGGAAGATAAATTAGGCAAATTCATTGGCTTGATGTTCTCTGAAAGAGAAAAAGCCCAGATTTTGCTGTTTGAAATGCAGAGACCAAGTAGCATTCATTCTTTTTTTGTGTTTTGCCCCTTTATTGCTTTATGGTTGGATGATAAAAATCGCGTCGTAGAATTCAAAATTGTTAAACCATTTACATTTTCTGTTATTTCTAAGAAGAAGTTTTCAAAAATACTTGAGATTCCAATTTCCCGAAGACACTACGATATAGTGAAGCGTATCGTCGGAGAAAGGTTTAAAAACTAGATTCCCCTCGTAAAATTATAATTTTAAAAGGAGGTTATGCAATGGGAAGTATTTTAGTAAGAAATGTTGTTAAGAGAAAGCCAGGGTATCTTTACTATGTTGATGGAAAAGGCAATGTATGTGAAGCTAAGATGGCTAGAGGCGGCAAGAAAAAAAGAAGATAAGTTTTCTTTGTGATTTTTATTTCTTTTTCACCTTTTTCTTTTTTTATAATCTATTTATTTAAGTAAATTAAGTTTAAATTTTAGTATATGACTTCTAGAATATTCTAATCTCTATGATACTCAATAAAAATCAGAAACTTGCCTAGGATAAATTAGGGAGAGATATTGTATAGATTCAAGAATTTTTGTAATTATATATCCATTGGTTTAGATAATCTTTCTAGTGATATAGGTCTTCTTGCATTTCCTAATGCTTGATGTAATTCATTGCTTTTCCTAGATGCTTTACCATATCTTTTTTTACCTTCATCAGATTCTAAATATGTAATCATTTCTTCTCTTAATGCTAATTGCTCTGGTGTATACTCTCTTTCCTCTGCCATATATTTATACGGGTTAGATAAGTTTATAATATTTATAGTGGATTAAATATTATGATCCTTGGAATTGAAAGCACGGCACACACATTTGGAATTGGAATTGTAAACAATGGAAAAATACTTTCAAATGTCAAAGATAGCTATACAACTGAGAAAGGGGGTATAATACCAACAGATGCTGCTACACATCATAAACAAGTTGCAGAGAGTATTTTATATAAAGCACTTACTGAGGCTGGAATTAGTGAAAATGCTATTAAGAAAAAAATAAAAGCTTTCTCAAGGCCCTGGATTATCTCCGTGCTTGCTTGCTGGAATGCATTTTGCTAAAAAATTAGCTAAAGAAAATAATTTACCATTAATTGGAGTTAATCATTGTGTTGCGCATTTGGAAATTGGGAAAGTTACAGGGACAAAAGATCCAGTACTATTATATGCAAGCGGAGCAAATACACAAATAATTGCTTATGCTGGAGGTAAGTATAGGGTTTTTGGAGAGACTTTAGATATAGGTGTTGGGAATTTTATTGATACTTTTGCAAGATATGCTGGATTAGGTTTTCCAGGAGGTCCTAAAATTGCAAAAATAGTTGAGGAAAATAAGAACCCAGAATATTTGGAACTTCCTTATTCAATTAAAGGAATGGATGTTAGTTTTTCAGGAATGCTAACAAAATTGCAGCAGATGCTTAATTCTAAAAAATATAAACTTGAAGATTTGAGTTTCTCTTTACAAGAAACTGCTTTTGCAATGCTAGTTGAAGCTACTGAAAGAGCTTTAGCACATACTAGAAAAAAGGAATTAGTTATTGGAGGAGGGGTTGGATGTAATAAAAGGCTGCAGGAAATGTGTAAGATAATGTGTGAAGAGCGAAATGCTAAATTTTTTGCTCCTTCAAATGGTTTGTTAACTGACAATGGAGCAATGATTGGGTTTTTGGGTGAAGTAATGTTTAAAGCAGGAATTAAAGAAAAGAATATTGATAAAGTTGATATTATGCCAAGGCAGAGAACTGATGATGTTGAAGTTAGGTGGAAGTAAAGTGCTGGTAAATTAATTGATAGCTAAGAAATATTTAAAAACTCTTTTTTTATCTTTATTAACTATGGTAAAAATTTTTGATTATAAAGAGATTATTAGAAACTTAAGATACATTCCAATAACAAGGCTTAATCCTAGAAGATGTTCTTATGCAGTTTATAAGGCCTTTATAGGTCCTATAGGAAATTGCAGAAAAGATTATGAGCCTATCCACAAAGGCTCTTTTTCCAAACAATAATTCCACAAGCAAAATAGATTAATGCCAAATAATTATCTAATTTTTTATTCCATCTTATTAATAATCCTCTAAATCTATTTATCCAGCTAGCAGTTCTTTCAACAACCCATCTTCTTGCTTTTTTCAAAAGTCTTTTTTCAAGTTGTTTCTTTTCTTCTCCTCTTGGGCGAAGATGCATGATATATGATAACTCATTACATAAATCTTCAATTTCTTCGCCTTGATATCCTGCATCTAAATAGAGATGTTGTTTTCCTCTTTCAATTTTTTTGCGATTGAACGGAATACTCTCCATGGTTTTTCTGGCAAGTTTGCAGTCATGCCTGTTGGCTCCAGCAACAGCAATTCCGATAGGAATTCCATTTGCTTCTGTAAGAATACTTCTTTTTGCCCTTTTTTTGCCCTATCAGTTGGATTAGCTCCTGTTTCTTCCCCACCTAACGGAGCTTTTGTTGTAGAACCGTCGAGAGATTGCCATTTTAACTGCAATCCCTTTACTTCATCATAAAACATTAATCCTCTCCACCAAAACTCAAAGAATACTCCTGCTTTTGCCCATTCCTGAAATCTTTTATGGGCTACTGAATGCCTACAAATATCGGTATTATCTAATGTCTGCCATTGGCATCCTGTTCTCATAACAAAAAATATTCCATCCATTGCTTTTCTGTCGTCAATTCTTCTTTTATGGCATTTCAATGGATGATTATCAATTGGTTTAGGAATTATCTGCTTCATTTCTTCCCAAATAAAATCTGGAATTCTTCCACCATCGTCTTTGACGATATATCCCATTTTACCTCCTTTTTGATAATTTCATTTATTTCCAAGAATGAACTTTTTTCCTTCTATTCTCATTCTTGGCAAAGAGAGAAAAGAGAGAAAGTAAAAATCAGACTATATTTATAAATCTGTCGATTAATCAAAATTTTGTTAGAAATTATTTCCTATAGGGATAGGCTCTATGTTATTATTAAAATGATTAGTGATGGAAATGACCGCTTGCCTTTATGGGATCCAAGAGAGTCTTTAACTAGAGAAGGAGAAATTTTGCAAAGATTTCAGGGATTAAATGGCATCCCCGAAGTTCTTGATTTTTACGATGAACATAGTGATAGTGAAGAAATGGTTTTAGTTAGAAGATATATTCACGGAAAGGTTATTCATTTTGGAGATAGAATTAAAGGAACAAAAATTCAACAAAGAGCAGAAGGAATAGTGAGAGAATTACATGATAATGGTTTTGTTGGGTTAAATTTAGTTTCTGAAAATTTAGTTTTATCAAAAAATAATCCTTATATAATTGATCTCGGTAGTGCAGTTTCTTTGAGTGAAGATGAAGTTTCTCTAAGAAGATTTTCTGAATTAGCTTATAGAGACTTGAAAGATTTAGAAGCTCTTTGTGATTAATTTGCATTTTGTTCCCGTAATGTTTATAAACCCCCTTTTTTATTGATTATCAGCCAATGATGTTAAAGTCATGGATTGATTAAATATTACGGAGGCCATAATGGACTTCTATACAATTGTTGAAAAAGCAAAAAAAACCGGAAAAATTGAGAAAGGAACAAATGAAGTTACAAAAGCAATAGAAAGAGGAACTGCTAAATTAGTAGTTGCTGCTGCAGATGTTTCTCCAAAAGAAATTACACAGCATTTAAGCTATTTGTGCAAAGAAAAAGGAATAAAATACGGAGAAGTTGACAGCAAACAAAAATTAGGAATTTCAGTCGGAATCAGGGTTGCCTGCTCAAGTGTTGCGGTTATAGATTCTGGCGAAGCCGGAAATGACATTAAAAATTTAAAGTAAGGTATAAAAATTATTTTAAGAAAATGAGCCAAGATATAAAACCATTAGAATTTGGAGAAGAAGAGCTTTACGATAATAATGAATTTAGAAAAAATCAAATCTTAAGAGCTAGTTTTCCAGAATTTCTTAATCAAATCCCTATTATTAGGCTTAATAGAAAAGTAAAAGATATAGCTGATGTTGTTGAAGTTGATGGTTATTATCGAATTGAAGAAGATGGATTGAATGTTGCAAGAAGGCAAATAAGAGAATATAGGGCTAAAAGTTTTGAAGATGCTGTTCAACAAGCAAAAAATGAAGGATTATTAAAAGGCATTATGGTTGAACAGCCTTTAACTCCTGAACAACTTTGTGTACTTAGATTAATTGGGTTTAATGAAGAAGAGAGAAATAAGGTGATTAGAGAACATAATGAATATTTGGATAAATTTTATAGCAAACTAATTTAAAATGGGATCTGATAAAGGGCAAAAGATGAAAGAAGTTAAAGAGCAAACAACTAAAAGATTAGATAGACTTGGTAGTGAGGAAGCTGTGCCTGCGGTTGTTGAGGAAATTCTTGGAAGAACAGGATTTAGGGGAGAGGTTACTCAAGTAAAAGCAAAAATTCTTGATGGAAGAAATAAGGGAAGAAGCATGAGAAGAAATGTTAAAGGCCCTATAAAAATTAATGATGTGCTAATGTTAAGAGAAACCGAGATTGAGGCAAGAAGAATAAGAAGCAAGGTTACAAAGGGGGTTTATACTTAAAATGGTTGAATATGATGTTGAAATTAATAGTTTGGATGAATTGAATCATTATTTTGAAATTGTTGAAACATTTTTTGGGCAGGTTAATGCGCATTCACTTAAGTTAAAATTGCCTTATGAAGATGTTAATCATATTGGAGATAATTTTAAACCTTTAAAAAATTATTTTAAGAGAGCAAGAGATTTAGGATATTCTATAAAAGCTGAACAAATTGGTGAGCCAATTGGCGATCCATTTATAATTACTCATGTGACTTTTTCACACCCAGGTCTTGCTGAATTACTTGAAAGAGATAGGGAGGCTGCATAAAATGCCTAACCAGATTTTAAGAGTTAAACATAATGGGGGGATTGAAGCTTTAAGGAAAAATTATTTAGAATTATTAAGCACGGACTTGTCAGCTAGAAATTATATGCCTCATTCTTTAATTGTAAAAGTTAAAAAATCGGAAAGCGATAGGTTAAATGACTTTTTAGAAGAAGCTAATAAAATGAGAAAATTTGGTTATCATGTTATCTCTTTTGATGGAGATATTTTTCAAAATAATGCTGAAATTTTACATACCTTGATAATTTATCATTTTGCAAAGAACAATGGGGGTAAATTAAATTAAAATGCCACAATGTTCATACTGCAAAAAACATTATGAAATTCCAAGAGGTCTGACTTTTGTTTTATCTAATGGAGAAATACTTTATTTTTGTTCTAGCAAGTGCAGAAAAAACTGGGGTATGGGGAGAAGATCTGATAAGATGAAATGGATAAGCAAGAGAAAAGACGAAGAGAAGTTTGTTGAGGAAAAGGCGGAGTAAGTTTTGAATCATTGTAACTCTAAATTTCTTGTTTAAAGAAATTTAACCTGATTTAATAGCTGTTTAAATATTCAATGTTTATATCTAGATAATAGATTAATTATTATTTATACTTTCAGATAAATTACAAATTTAGTTGGACATTGGACACTAAATTATTTGTATGCTTATTTAAGTTTATTAAAATTATACAATAACAATTTTTTTAAACTGCTTTTGATTACATTCTTTATGCCTGCTGATAAAATAAGTTTAGATAATGCAAAGCATGACAAGTTATTTTATTTTGTTGCAAATGTTGTCATTTTCAGAGAGGATGATGGAAGATGCTTGATTCTTAAGAGAAGTGAAAGCGAGAAAGTTCATCCTGGAAAGTATTGTGTTCCTGGAGGCAAGCTTGAATGGAGCAATTTGAATATTGCAAAGCCAACAAGAATGAATGGAGAGGTTATTGATTTTGAAAATAGTGTTGAAGAGCTATTGAAAAGAGAAGTTTTAGAAGAAGCTGGAATTGAAATTAATGATAATTTAAAATATATTAACAGCGTGGCATTTGTAAGACCTGATGGCATTCCAGTTATTCTTGTGAAATTTGCAGCTAAATACAAATCAGGAGATGTTAAGCTTGAAGATGGAAGCTTTACAGATCACGCATGGGTTAATCAGGATGAAATAAAAGATTACGATTGCATTCTCGGAGTTCATGCAGAAGTTGAAAAGACAATTGGGTTGTTTATTTAGTGAGGTTAGATTTAATATTTAAATCTCTTTTCATAGTCTTTATGAGACATCCATTCTAGAATTAAACTTACAACTACTGCTTTTCCGCCTCGTATTGTGTAAATTAATCTCCAAGCATTTGGAAGGTCATATTTCCATAAATTTGATGCTCCATAATTTTTAATATATTCTTTTGGTATAAGATTTTTAGGTATTTGTATGCCACAGAAAGCATTTTTTTCTATATTGTCCATTGCCTGATTTATGAAATTAAATAATTCTTTTTCTGAATTATCTCCATTTTCCAGCTTGTAAAAAGCTTTTTTCAAATTTTCATCAGCAAATCTTATTTCTGATGGCAGGATCATTACATACGTGGCAAGGATACCTCTGCTTTTAAGCAGAGTGAGGAATTGCCACCCTCAAAATTTAATTCTTCTAAGTTGTTAAAATAACTGAGGCTCTGTTGAGCCCCAGAATCTAAATTATCAGATTTAGCATGAGCTATATTCTGAGGAGATAAAAAATGAATTTGACAAGTACTAAACACGCATTCGGACAAAATGCTTTCCATTTTGTTTGGAAGTGTAAATATGCCAAAGACCCTATGAAGTTTTATGGGGTTAGGATGGATTGTGAATTCTTTATTAGACAAGTCGCTTACAGACATGGATTCAAAATTTATGAATTGCATATTGCTGTTGACCATATCCACTTGTTTGTTGAAATGCCGACTACTATGAGTGTTAGTAAAGCTTTGCAATTGTTCAAGGGGTATTCTGCCTACAAACTTTTGCAGAAACATCCCTGGCTGAGAAATTATTTCACCAAAGGGCATTTCTGGAGTCCAGGAAAATTCTTTAGAAGTGTTGGAAATACAACTAGTGAAGCTGTTGAACATTATATCAGTTCTTCTCAACCTTGGCTTGATTTGTGATAACATTTTTTTATTTGGTGATACCTCGCCCTTTAGGGCGGGGTGATTCATTTTCTTCTTCCTAATTCTTTTCGTTTAAAATAAAAATTTGCAGAATCAGGATAGTAAATCCACCCTATTTTTCCTTCAGAATCTATTGATATCTTTCTTGAATATAATAAATAATCAATTATAACACAAAAGGTTTGATACATTGTTTTTTTTGGCAAGTTTTCCCATAAACTTCTTTTTTTATACTCTCCATCATATTTTTTAATGAATTCCTCGACCATTAAAACAGTATCCAGTCTGGGAAAACGCAGGATTCCATTAATTTTAATTTCTTTGTCTTTTTGTAATTGTTCCATGTTATATCAATGGATATAACAATATTTAAAACTTTCTATGTGAAGGCTCTGTTGAAAATCTCAATTGAACTAAGCCGGCTGATAGAAAGATTTATTTAAGAATTTTAATTAAGACTTAAATGGCAATTAAAATAAAAAAGCTTTTTGAGAAAGCTGGAAAGAAAAAGTCGGCCAGGAAGATGATAGATGATTTTAGGAAGGATTTTGAGAGCAAATGGTTAGATAAGCATGTTGAGTTTAAGAAGAAATAATTTTTCTTAGTGTTACTACTTATTAATTAATATATACCGAAAAGTTTAAAAAGAGGGTATTTCTAGAAAAGATATGGCATTAAAACTAAATGCAACAAGAGAAGCGTACCAAGAATTTTACGGCAGAAATGTAGAGCAGATGCCGAAATTAATAGCCGACGGCAGAGTTCCTATGAATGTTGCTCAATTGATGCAAAGACGACTTGATGTTAGAAATTCTGATAAGGCAGTTAAGAGTTCTTATATGGATAATTATTTTGATACAGGAGATGCTGTTGTATATCATCCTGATAGTAGAGTAAAGATAGTCCTTGATTCTCAAACTTTAAGAGATATGGCTCCTGAAAACAAGAAAGTTAACGGAGCGTTAATTCTAACAGATGAGGTTTATAAAGAATTGCAAGGTGAAGAATTTAAGAAAGGAAGATTAGGAAAAACAGAAAGTTCCCTTTCAAGAGAAGATGTTAAAGCTCATCCAGTTTGGAAAGTTCTAGCAAGAGACCAAGGATTGCTTAATGATTATGTTGATTATATCTTTGCAGAGGGTAAAGAAAGATTTGATTATGATACTGCAATGGGAGTTTACCTAGATTCAACAAGTAATGATGTGAAAATGAGGGCGTGGTGTGTCAGCAGGCTCGAGAACAGGTCTTATGCCTATGGCTGGTACTACCTTGACTACGACAATGGTCGTTTCGTTGGAATAGCGCCAGAGGCGCTTAGTGCGCTGGGCAAAGGTGCTTCAAATATAAGAGCTTACACAATGGCTGATTTACAAGCGGTTGATAAAGCAATGAATGGTTTAGAAAGAACCTTACATCCTGATGTATTAAAACCATTCCAAGAATTAAGAAAAAAACTATAATTATCTTTTACAATTTCTTAGGAAATAAAAGTTGAAAATTATTACAACAATCTTTTTATAATCTGTTTATTAAATCTCTATGTCCTGGCAACCGTGGAAACATGAGAAGCTGGGTTATACGCTCTTTCACGAGGGCAATATAGCTGTCATAAAATACACCCACAACACCTAATGTGTGAAGTGGTGGTGATAAATTAATAAGTGAAAGGGCTATGCTCTGGGGCGTGGTATGTCAACAGGCTCGAGAACAGGTCTAATGCCAATGGCAGGAACAACCTTGACAACAACAATGGTCGTTTCGTTGGAATAACTCATTTTGTTGCAGGACATTTTTTATTTTCACTCCATTTTCTTTTTGATTTAATACTTGCTATTACACAAGCAATTTCATCGTAGGTTATCAAATCGTCTTTTAATCTCTTTTTAATATCCTTTAATCTTTCTTTATAACTATAAGTTTTATTTAGGATTTTATGTATTTTTTCTCTTGATAAAATTTCCCAGACAGATAATTGTTTATATTCTATTAAATTAATTAAATGCCTCCAAACAGTAGCTTCTTTGATTCTCTCTTTAATTGCAATTTCTTTTATGCTCAGACCATTTTTATAATGAAATAATGTTTTTTGAACAGAAAATAATAATTCACTTTCCTTAACTCTCTTGATATAATTTGCGTAATTTTTCTTATTATGAACTAATAACTTTTCCCCATGAGAAAAGTTTTTATTGAAATTTCGAATCAAATGTTTTCTATACTTATGAGTGTTCGCATGTGAACAATAAGCCAGCCATCCTTCTAATGATTCAAGGGCTTTTTCTCTTCCAATAATTCCTTCGTCAAATAATATTCTGAGATGGTTATATTTTCTTTCAAAATTCTTTAAATTACTCTTTCTTATAAGTTTGTGATAGTAGAAAATTCTAAACCCTAGAAAGTTTATTCCACCACTTAATTTTAGAACATGAGACTTGCTGGGATGCAATTCTATTTTTAATTTATCTTTTAGAAAATCATTAATCTTAATTTTCCATTCTTCAAGCTGTTCTTTTGACTCATGTAAGATAACAAAATCATCAACATACCTGATATAATACTTAACTTTCAATTTATGTTTTACAAATTGGTCTAATTTATTCAGATAAAGATTTGCGAAGAATTGGCTTGTTAAGTTACCCAAAGGCATTCCTTTATTTCTGATATGATAAGATTGGCTTCGCCCCCCCCCGATTTGGTTATTTTTTAATATTTGCTTAATTAACCAAATAACTTTTTCGTCTGCGACTTTTGTTCTTATTATCTTTATTAAAATTTCATGATTAATTTCTTCAAAATAATGCTTAATATCAGCTTTCAAAACATAACATTCCCTTGTATTATTTCTAGATATTTTTCTTTTGAATTCATCAAATCTTTTTATAGCTTTTAGAGTTCCTTTTCCTATTTGATTGGCATAAGAATCATAAATAAAACCTTTTTCAAATATAGGCATTATAATTAGACATAGTGCATGATAAATAATTCTATCTCTGAAAGCAGATTTTGAGATTTTGCGTGTTTTTGGGTCTCTTAATATGAATGTTTTTAATACATAAGGCTCATAAGATTGATTTTTTAGTTCTTTTTGTAATTTGCTTAAGTTATTTTTAAGATTTTTCTGAAAACGCTTTACATATCTTCTTTTAGTTTTCCCTCTTTTAGCATTTTGCCAAGCCATTAGAAGATTGTTATCATCATATATTTTAGAGTAAATGTTATTATTAATATCCATTTTTTTAATGTAATCTTCAGATTAATAAACCCTTCTTATATTTTTTCTTCCCGTCGCCAAAAAATGCCAATTTACCGACGGAAAAAGGCATTTTGTCGATGGAAAGGTTTTTAAAGCAAAGTATCTTTTTTGAAAGGGAAATAGAGCGAAAAAATTGATCTAAAACTGGTCTAAATCTAAATTCTATTTTCTACTTGCTAAAAATGGCAGATGAATTATTTAATCTTAATAGAACCTATAGAAAAGCTTATAAATATGGGCATAATGGTAATTATAACATGATCCCCAGTGATCCTAATGGGTCGCTGGATGAGTCTTTTTTTAATTTTAATCTTTCAATTCATATTTTGGCTATAGGAGGGCTTTATCATGGATAAAACTCTTGTTTTCTTGGATGCAGGTTTTTTGTCTAAACTTTCTAAACATTTTGGCAAAGGCCAATATTTAAAATATGATATTATTAAATTTGCTAAGAATTTAGCTGAAAAACAAAATTTGCTTTGCGAAAAGATTTTTTATTATACTGCCCCCCCATTTCAAAGCGAGAAACCTACTAAAGAGGAATCTAATAGATATAAAAAATATGAGAATTTTATAACAAAACTTTCTAAAAATAAGATTATTTCAGTAAGAGAAGGCAGATGCCAAAGGCTAAAATTTAATGATTACTTTATTTTCAAACAAAAAGCTGTAGATTCTTTAGTTGTTATAGATTTATTATCTGTTCCAATAGAT
>JACPLR010000027.1 GCA_016186425.1 Candidatus Pacearchaeota archaeon
CAATTACAAGAAGCCACATATGAGTTTAACAAATGGAAAGCTTAGAACTCCCTATCAAGCTTTCCTAGAAAAACAGAGAAAAGAATAAAAACAATGAATAACTTAAATCAGCGAGGTAACATTAATAGAGGATATTACAGTAATTCATCAGAAATATAAGATTCTCCTTCAAACCAAAATTTATAATGTTCCTTAATAAATAGGTGTTCTCTTTCACACCCAATAATTTCCTGTAATTGGGAATTTAAAAAAGGTACAGTTGCAATATCTCCTCCCATTTCAAAAACAGAAGAAGCAATAAACAAAGGAATATCTGTTTTAATTATTATCATTTTATTCCTCTAATTTTCTTAATTTATTATAATAAGGAGATAACCAAAAATTAATATGCATTTTCTCTCCAGATCTTAGACCATTTACAGCAGATAAAACCAAAGCCTTTAATGTTTCATCTCTAAATTTCTGATATCCTTCTTCAGAAAGAATTTCTAAATCTAATCCGGAATTTCCTATTGGTTCACAAACAACATAAGTAGGTTTTTTTCCAATGAATCTAGTAATCATAGAAAATCTTTTTGTATCTTCATCCCAATGAAAAAAACTATTATTCTCTATATTAAAATGTGTTTCTCTAGATACATAATTACAAAAATCATCCCCACGATAGCTACAAAAATACATGTCTAGACTATCAACAAACTCTTCTGGAGTAAGATTAACTCCTTCATGAGGTAAATCTCTATAAAATCTAGTTAATTTTTCTTTATCCTGGCCTGAAATAACTGATTTTATTTCAAATGTCATTCTATTCTATTTTAATTATTTAATTCCTAATAAGCTGTCTAATTTTCCTTTTCCTAAACTAACTCTTTTCTCATGATCGCTTCTTGAAATAGCCTCCAAATAGGTATCGGTTTTTTTCGCAATTTTTACATATAAAGAAAATAAAATTGATAATCCCTCATATCCATTAGCACGAACAAATCTTTCATCTGGAAGATCTCCAATTTCATGATAATCTTCAATAAGACACTTTTGTGCAACATCTGTTATTTCAAGCACAACTCTTTGAGTATTTCTTCTAACACGGAGATGAGTAATTACCTCTGCATTCTCTCCTTCACCAACTAATATTCCTCCTTCAGCAGCATTAACAAACTCTCCTTTCTCCAGGTTTACATAAAGTCTAAAACGAATATCATCCCGAAAAACATCATATCTTCCATTTTTAAAACTCCATGAAGAAGCAGGCATACTTTCTAAAAGATTGGCAATTTTCTCAAGTCTTTGATATGGACTATTCATTTTATTCTTCCCCATCCTTCGGCTTTATCTCAACATCTTTCAATCCACTTGGAGTTATTAAGAAAATAGTTTCATTATCCGGAAGATTAGGAGAATCAATTAGTTTTGCAACTCTTGAATCTTTCTTTCCTCTTCTTAAATAAACTCTGTAAGTTGAAGCGTGCCCCACTATATTCCCACCAATAGCTGTTGTAGGATCCCCAAACATCATTGCAGGATTTGCCATAACCTGATTTGTAACAAATATTGCAATGTTTCTCTGCTCTGCAAGCTTCATTAAATCATGCAAATACTTATTCAGCCTCTGCTGCCGATCAGCAAGCATTCCTCTTCCAGAATACTCTGCTCTGAAATGTGCTGTAAGAGAATCAACAATAACAAGTCTTATAGGCTCGCCATTTTTAACCATTTCATTAATTTTTTCAATTAACAAGATCTGATGGTCTGAATTGTGGCAGCACACTCCACCTACTCCTCCTAAAAAATTCTGGAATGGCACGTCTTTAGAAAATACTTCAAAATCATAAACTCTTTCTTCCATATTAGTAATTTTCTTTTCTATAGATTTTATTTCGGCAAAAACAAGATCCTCCCAAACCGGGGCATTTAAATCTTGAGTTACGTTTTCCAGATTTAAAATATTGTTGGAAGAAAGTCCTGCTGCCTCAACTCTATAATGCTTATTCCAATAATCCTTAAAATCATCTCTTGTATCTAATTTAATCTCAAAAATAGAAGAAAGAATGCCGAACCTTAATAAAGTCATAGAAACATCATTAGCCAACTCCTTACTTGAAGTATGAAAAATTAATCTTCTCTTTCTATTACTCTCTGCATGATAACCGTCTCCGTCCCAATATCCTTTTATAAAGTGTTTCAATTTTCCGAGCGGAAGTTGCATTATCCATTCTGGTATCTCTCTTTCAGGGGATTTTTTTTCAACATCAATTTTTAATATATATTTTAAAATTAAAGCGAATAATCTGCTAGAAATAAGAAGAGTATAATATTTTTCATAAAGATGAGAATTCAAATTAAACTTTTTTTTAATAATGTCTTGTGCTTTTTTCAAATGTTCTATCTCCGAAGATAACCTAATTCTTACTGCCCTCTCTTTATATTGGCTATTGCCTTCTGCTATAATAAATCCCATAAGCCAAAGCAACTCTTCATCAACAATAATTGCCTCCGGAAAGATCGGGGCATTTATTTTTCCAGTATGGGCTAACCTTACACCTTTATTAATTATTAATTCAGATCGCACTTCTTTTGGAAATTTATTTATCAACTTGCTTATGTCATATTTATTAATCTCATTCTCAATCATAGGAAGAAATCTAGGTATTGTTATATAATCTCCGATTCTCAATGAAGAAGCTTCTGCTGCCTCAGGATACATATTACCTCTTTCTCGTCTAACTGTAAGTTTTCCTTTTTTGCCCTTTCTAACTCCCTTAAATAAAGAATGAGCTCCTGTAACAGTTATTTCCCTTCCGAATTTTGTCTTAAATGTATAAAATTCTTCTCCTTTTGGAATATAATGGGAAACAAAATTAGTGATAATAGTGGGCTTCATTTTTCCAGTATTTGGCTCAAAAGAAAAAGTAAGAACTTTATTATCTTTTCGGTTATTTACAACCTCAGAAATACTTTCTTTATGAAATTCATTATCATTTAAAATGTATACTTTTTCTGAAGCGGGTAAACTATTAAAAGCTCTTGCAACAAAAATATTTTTCAAAACTTTTTCAGGATTTGCGCCTATTCCTTCTGCATACTGCCTAACTCTTTCAGGCCTAAATGTACCTTCAGTGTCAATATAAACCGCTTTTCCATTTGCCCCTCCTTTCTCTTTAGGAACCTGCACATTTACAGCAAGTGAAAGAGCTAACTGTGTTTTTCCCGAGCCAAACGCTCCAAAAACTTCTGTAATTGACTTGCTCTCAACCCCTTTTCCACCCAATAGATTGTCTATATTCTTGCTTCCAGTTGTAATAAAATTAATATCCTCTCTTTTTTTAGCATACTCGCTGGCATCCATAAAACCAAGATCAAGCATTTTTCTGGAAGCTTGTATTGCTTTTCTTGCAACAGCCTCTCCAACTCCAGACAGCTCTGAAAGTGCTGGCGGAGATAATACAGCAATACCCATTAAATCATAAATTCCTGCAGCCTCAAGCTTTGCAACAGCTGCCGGCCCTATTCCAGGCAAGTCACTAAGTTTCTTCCCTTCTTCAGAATCATTAGATTTATCCTCTTTAGCCATATAAGTTTTACTCGCTAACTCTCTTTATAAAGATTATCTCACTTCCAGGTATATTTTATAGTGTATGTTTAAAACAAAAAGAAAATAAAAAAGAAGATAAATTATTCACAATAAGTTACTAAAACACTAGCTTTATATGAAGTTGTTACTGAATTAGTTAAACCAATGTTAGTGGGAGAAATTGCTAAACCATTAATTATCCTAGAAGAACCAATTTTAACATTTTCTTGTCCAGTTGGACCTAAATTAGTTGTTACAGGACCTGATACTTTAATCATTACTTCTTGACTTTGACTTGAAGCAGTCACTAAAGTTATCCTATATTCTTTCTCATTATCTCCCTTCCCAAAATATAAAGTTTTTTCTCCGGATAAACCAGCACTTGGATTGTTTATTAACTCTACTGAATTTACATAACATCGAGATTGAAATTGAGAATTAATGGAATTAATTTTATCATCAATCTCTGCTTTCGTATAAACTTCCTTGGCATTAGGGCCATATCCTCTAGCAGCTTTAAATACTGCGTTCCCAGTAATATTAGCAGTTATCAGAGAAACAGCAACTGCAACAACAAGAACAACCGCAATAATAATTGCCCATTCTTTATTTTTCATATTTTATTACTAATCACCTCCTTTCATTCAATCACACTAATTATAAAATTAATAAAGAAAAATGATATATATATCTTTCTAATTAACATCAAGTTACAGCAAGTAAAATATCAAAAGAAGAAAATCAATAACAATAAAACCAAACAAAATAATCTTTTCAATCTTGCTCCCAGTCGTTATAACTCCCTTTGCTTCAAATTTCAAAGGCCAAAACGGCTTTATTCCCATTTTTGTAAAGCAATCAGCAATTAAATGCATAGAATATCCTGTAAAAAATCCAAAAGCAACAATAGGAAAGAAAAAAGCAATAATAACTGAAATAACTAAGCATAAAGTCAGGCTATGAATCATTCCTCTATGCTTTGTAAAAAATCTTAATATTCCTGTAAAAGGTATTTTCCCGGCTTTTGAAAACCTAATGTCCACATCTGGAATAAAGGTTGCAATAAAAGCTGTAAAACTAAAAATAATCTTGCTAGTATTGGATGATATAAACGGCAAGAAAAGTAATATAACAAAAATAGATATTGCCAAATGTGTTTTAAGCTGAATTTTTCTTTTTTCCTCTTTTTATTTTAAGCAATTTAATATAAAAATGAGCTTAAATAGATTACTAATTGTTCTTGAATCACACCACAATTTTGCCTACTTTATACATCTTAAGCTACTAACATTTTAAATCTAACTTATTCAATACAATTAATCTAAACTTGCTTAACTTAATAATTTGTTTCTTACATTTTCAAAACTTTATTCTGAAATAATGCTATACTTTTGTCTGATTTTAATGAGTAAATTACAGATATCTTAATTTTAATCTACTTTATATCTAATTAATTGGTTTGCAATATTTTCAAAACTTATTTTCAAATATTAACTCTTCAAACTCTGAATCAAATTATCAAGATTAATTTCCTCAATTTCATTAATTACAAGATCAGTTGTATTAAAAACTTTATTCGCTCTTACATTTCCTATAAAAAAAGCCTCTTTTCCGAGTATTTCCCGCTTTTTTAATGTAAAAAGTTCCTCGCTTGCAAGATCATCATTAGTTAAATTAAGAATTTTAATCTGATCTCCAAACATTGCTCCCCTAACACTTTCAGTTCCATCATCTAAAACAATGCTTAAGACTGCTTTCCTGACAGGCATTACCTCTCCGTGTTCAGCACAACGGCTTTCTACAGCTTTTTTATTGCATTCCGGACAGGTTTCAAAAAATCTTGGCTCAAAAACCTGCACAATTACAGCTCTTAGTCTGGCATTATCTCCTGATTTTAATTCGGAGATTTTCTTTTCGTGCAATCTTTTTTCTGTAATAACATTTTCCATAATTTCTTTGCTAATTTTTATCTCTGAAAAACTTCCCAAATGCAGCTCATCATTTCTAATGCTCGCATTCCCCACTTCAATACTATCTCCATTTTTCAATTTTCCGTCTTCAAATAATTTTATATGATTAGTATCCCATAAAACAGTTCTTACATTGCCTGTTTCATCTGCCAGAGTTGTTGAAAGAACCTTGCTCTTCACGCCAGCTTTAGTTGTAAACTCCCTTATCATAGGTTCTTGTATGACTTTTCCAGTAATATTCACTTTTCTCATGCCTCCAAGCAACTCAGCCACTTTCATTTTCTCTTTTTCAAAACTTATCCCTAACTCAGAAGCAACAATCTGCGCAGCTCCCTCCTTGCTTATTAATCCTGATAGCTTGGCGCATTTTGCCTCAACTCTTCTGTCAATATCATTAACAGTCAATCCTGAAGCTTTAGAAATCTTGTCTATTAGCTGATTATAATTATAAAGCATTTTCCTCTTTTTTACCTCTTTTTTATTTTTAAAAACCAACCTCTAAAAATATTCTGCATTTTTAAGCATTGTGATGATATAATGGAATAATCTTCTATAAAATTAACTATGAACTATTTGCAATAAATCCAAAAGAAAGGTTTATAAATAAGCAAATAACTGTTTTTTTATGACAAACAATTATAAAAAATATATAGTATCAATAGAACAAGAAGTAAGATTTCTTCACAGATGTTTTAGAGATAACCTAGATAAAATTTTAAGAGAAGGTTTAGCAAGTGGGGTTGATTTAAGAAGCACTGCAACATTGCAACCAAAAGACTTAGAAACAGCTGAGGGGCTATTTAATAATGGAAAAGATCATGGAAATACGATTATTGTTTTAAGCTTTCCAAGAAAAGTGTGGGAAGAATCTAGGCAAAAAGCACCATTTAATGAAGTAGCAACAAGAAAAATTGGTTATTTCCATCCAAGAAAAAAAGAGTTTGTAGTAAGACCGGAATTTGTCTTAGGATGGATTAATAGAAATACTAATGAATATTGTCCAAACACATATGACGAGAGAAAACCAGTTTCTGGGCACAAAGAATTTGATTATTTATTCGACTAAATTTTCAAAATTATTCTGAAATAATATTATCTCTGCTCTATTTATTAGTTTAAGTTGCTAATATTGACAAGTTCAAGATGCTTAATACATAATTTTTCAGTTTAAGTAAATATATAAATAAGAAATACTATAAAATAACATGAAAAAAAAGAGTATAAAGATATTAAGGGCAGTAGCATGGACAATTGGGTTTATCGCATTAGCTTTGTTAATCTATGGGATAATAAGGGCAATAATTAGCTAAGATGAAAGTTAGTGATGCTTTATCGATATTTGCAGAATTAATAAATCTGGTAATCTTCTTATATTTTACAATAGTTTTGATAAAAATAAATTCATTAGATATCTATGGATTATTCATAAGTGCATTTGGTTTGCTAGCTTCTCTTATAGCAGATATAGCTTCAGCAGTAGAAGAAAAAACATAATTTCAAAACCTCCTTCTGAAATCATACCATAACTTTGCATAATTTATCGTTATTTAAACTAATCTTTAAAATTAATTAAACTAGACTTAGATATATTAATATTAAACCAGACAAAATTTTTCCAAATAAAAGGAAAGTTTGATAAAGAAAAACATTGGTTGTCTTTATATTTTATATTGCATTACTTCGAAATAATTCCTTAGGGCGGGCGGTGGGGGCTTGGTTTGGTGGGAGAAACAATTTATAAACCATCATATTTTAATCAAATTATGGCAGACGCAGCTGTAAAAATAAGAATAATGCCGGATTCTCCAGAAACAAATCTAGATGAAATAGAATCTGAAGCAAGAAAAATAATAGAAAGGCATAAAGGAAAAATAGCTAAAACAGAGCAGGAACCTATAGCCTTTGGCTTGAAAGCCGTTATCCTCACCTTTTCAATAGTTGAATCTTTTAACCAGGATCCTCTGGAAAACGAGCTAAGAAGCATCAGCCATGTCAGCTCTGCTGAAATCATCGATTTTAGGAGAATTAGCTTTTGAATTTTAAATTTCTTCCGTTGAACCCTCAGCATCATATTTAGCACGCTCCTTAACAGATTCACTATCTTCTTTTTCCTCTTTTTTCTTTTCTTCAGCTAAAGCCTTTGAATTTTGTTTTTTCAACTTTTTTTTCTGTTCTTCTAATTTCTCTTCTAATTTAGCAACCCTATCTGGAAGGCGTTTTTTAATAATTGATTTGGTTAAACTTTCTGAAAAGGCAATAAGCATTATTAAAGCAATAATTAAAATCAATGAAACAACTATTTGTAATGGTAATTCTTTAAATGTTCCAATATAATTAGCAATAAAGAAAGCCAAATTCTTAGGAATCCGGCCTATAGGAGAAATAGGGGTAGATATAATTATAAAAATACCTAAAAAAGCTAACCATTTAACATACTTAGAATAATCTAATGGAGCAAATAACTCAATTAGGTACAGAATTTGAAATATAAATATCAACAAAAATAAATACAAGAAAAGTGTAATAAAAAACAGCCAAGAAAATGAAAATTTCATTCCTAATAAAATCTCAAATACTGGATCAAAATTTGACATAAATGAACTAATAATATCAAGATATCCTTTTATCCAACTTTTTTCAATCATTTTCCCCCATTCCTGCTTCAGATAATCAGCAGGAGAATCAGAAAATTCATCTACATTATCCTGTAATTTATCTACTTGATCTTGATTAGGAAGGTTTACTTGAGCGCTTGCAAAATTTAATACCAAAATCGCTATAAAAATTAAAAGTATCTCCTTATTTTTTAACATATTAAAACTAATATCTTAATATTTTTAAAGCTTCATAACCCCAATCCTAAGCTGAAAAAGGTTCATTTAATCCACTATTAAAGACCATTATATAGTGGTGACAAATCGAAAGGTTTAAATACTAGTTATATCTATATAAATTATAAAAAATGAGGTTAAAAGCCTCTTAAAATTAAATAGATGATATAAATAAAAATGACAAAAACATGGGTCGATGAATTTTATGAAGCCGAAGGAAAAAGAAGGGCAAATAGAAGAGATAATATGCAATATGCATGGAATATTGCTAAACCTATTCTACAATATACAGAAGGAGCAGCTATAGCTAGTGTAAAGGGAATAGCAAAAGCACTTTATGCAACAGGGAGAGGAATAGGCAGGGCTGCAAGCGGAACTGCTGATTTAGCTGTTAAAGTAACTGAAACTTATAACAATGCAAAAAGATACGAAGAGCTAAATCCAGAAGCAGTTTATACAAGAATGCCTGAACCAACAGTAGAAGAAATTGAATCAAAACAAAGTCAGTTTAATCTGGCAAGAGTAGAATATGAAGAAGCAAGAAGCAATCTTGATTCATTAATAGAAGGAATAAAAAATAGGAAGGATATAATTGATCCCGATGAAATAGATGCTATAAAAAGAATATTTAACCAAAGTTCAGACTATACTAAACAAAAAGAAGAGGCATACAATGAAAGTGCAAGAGAATACAGGCAAACAAAGATGAAAGGATACAAGGTAAGAGTAGGAAATGTAATAAGAAGAATTGCAAATATTGGCGAAAATTCAAGACAATATAAAGGTCTTGAAGAACTATCTAAAAAACTTTCTCAAGAAAGTGGGGAAAAGGTTAGTCCTAAATATGTTTTTGAAAAAATAAAATCTGAAAAAGAAAGGAAACAGGAAGAAAAAAGATTAAATGAATATAGAAAAGGGATATTAGAAATGCAAGAAGTATTAAGGTCAGATACAAAATATCTTACTCTAGAAAATATAACTAATTATAATACATTAGTTAGCCAGCACAATAGCTTATGTCATGAAATGGAAAGATACGATCCAAGAGAACGTTTTTCTCAAATAAACATTCCGGAAGGACTAACAGCAGCAAATCCAGAACCTAGCGCTGAAGCAGGAAGATATACAGAACCAGTTGTAACACATGAAAAATCTGCAACAGCAACACCTACTGAATCACCAAAAACATTAACTGATTATGAAAATTTTTTAAGTTATTTAAAGGGAAGAAGAACAAAGAGAGAAGTACCAACTTCTGAAAGTGCTACTACTGTTGTTGCAGAAACATTAGAAAGCTGGATATCAGAAGCCGAAGAACCTATAACAGAGTCTGAATCTGCTACAACTTATAAAATGCCAGAAAGGTCAAAAGAAGCAACCCCTGAAAATACTTCAGGCCCAGATCTATTGAAAAAAGTAGAAGAAATTGCTAAACAACCCAAAAGAACGCCTCCTAGAATGAAAACTTTTGATATTAAAACTTTTGATTTAAAATAGGGGAAGATTAAAAAATAAACTAAGTGAACTTCATTTTTAACTTCATTATCCATTTTAAAACATATAAGATTAAATTTTCATCTTGAGATGATTTAGCTTTATTTATATTCATTAATATTTAATCTATAGCTAAACTGCTCTCCATTATTTTATATTTTTACTTATGATTTTATCCCTAAGCCAAGAGCTTAGAGTATTAGGAAGAATAAAAAGATTTAAGAAAAAAACTAATTAGCTTGTCTTCCAGCAGCCCTGTTCAATGCAGCACCTTTTCTTGTTTCCTGAACCTTTTTTTCTAATTTTGTTGCCAATCTAACTATCCCATAATATTCTACTAAAGAAGGTAAAGCACCAATCTCAATAGCGATTACAATTGACCTGAAAAAACCATTAAGCCCAATTATTTCTAAAGTAATAATCTGAAAAATTCTGTTAATTATAGGTATAAACATAATAACTGCATAACCAATGCCTAATAAAACTGGTTTCCATATTCTTCCGGCAATAGTATTAAGCCATCTTGTCCTGCTCTCTGTTATTTCTTCCTCATCTTTTCCTTTCATAGCAAGAGCATTAAAATCATTAACAGCCCATCTATATATTCTAATAAAAAAATAAATTCCCCACAACCACAATCCGGCTAATAAACCTGTAAAAAAATATCCCCATCCACTAATATTATAACCCAAAGCATCTTTTAAAAAATCAATAGAACTTGAAGGAAATTCATTAAAAATCTTTGTAAAATCAGTTTCCTTGATATTAGTTTTAATATTATTAAAAGCCTCACTCATAATATCTGCGCTTACAAAATTAGCAATAAAAATTAAAATAAAAAAAACAGAAATAAACCTATAATTTTTCTTTTTACTCTTCATATAAAACATAAATTAACACAATTTAAATATATAACTATCCAGATGAAGCAGCTTTTATATTCTTAACTCCATACTTTATATCCATTAACTTCTTGTAATATTTCATCCTTAATCTATATCTCGAATAAGCTTCAATTGCTCCTGGCAACAAACCAAGGTAAAATGCCAAAATAATTGATCTTAAAAATTCCCCAACTTCCAAAAACTTAAATGTAATTGTATCAATAAAAGGGTTAACAAGAGGAATCATCATTATCACAGCATAAAAGATTCCTATTGGAAATATTTTCCAAAAACTACTGCCAATAAACCCAAGCCAGCTACTCTGAAGTCTCTTTGCTTCAGCAATTGCATTTGGTTTAAATGGTTGCAACATTTTTAGAAAACCAACCCTAACAGTCCATCCAATGAACAAATAACATAAATGTATCCATAATCCAACTAAAAGGCCTGTTGTTAATTTAGGATAAAAGAAACTAAAAACTGTTTCATTAAATCCAAGAGTATCTAAAGCAAATTTTTTTGAATGTGGAATTATCTGACCCATAATAATATTATCATTTGTCCATGTTTTGACAGAACTCCAGTAATATTCCCAATAATTAGTATTTTTTAATTCTTCCCTTTCTTTAATAGCTTTCTGATATCCAATATAATAAAATCCGGAAGAGATAATAACAAATAGCAATATTATTCCTATTATTGATAAAAATATGCCTTTAAAGCTAACCTTCCCCCTCTTATTTTTAGTATTAATAAACTTGCTACTTCTCATATTATGCTTAAACTAAAATTTCTTAATTTAAATATCTATCAATTATGCCCTAGCAGCTTGCCTAAGCATCTCACGCCCAAATTCCTCATCAAGCTTTTCCCTATATTCTCTTTTTCTTTTTGAAAATCTAACATATTCTTTCCAAATTAGAGGAAAGAAATATAATACTGCCGCAATAATAAATGCTCTTAACCACCAAGGAAATCCAATACCTGTAAAAACATCGGTATTTTTATAGTCAAATATCCAGCGAATATCTAAAATCTCGAAGGTGATAACTTGAATTATTCTGTTTATAATTGGAATAAACATTAAAATCAGAAATAAAATTGCAGGAATTACAATTTTTTTAAAATAACTTCTGAGTGATTCTACAGCTAAATCTACCCAATCATATGGTAATCCTGTATAAACCTCCCCAAAGTATTTTAAAGTACTTCCAATTAAAGAAAAGATCAACCCAAATATAAGAATAGCAATTGCCTCAAACAAATATTCTATTTTCCATACAGATTTTCCCTGCCAAGTCTGCCCACCTGTAATCCAACTAACTTTATCCCATATAAATGCTAAAGGAACACTAATTACGTTTTTTACCAGATTTAATACAAAAGAAAAGCTGGATTTGATAACACCCCACAATCCGATATCCGCTTTATTTGATATAGGAGAGTTAAAAATAAAAATAAGAGGAATGACAATGAGAAGTAAAATACATATGATAAGAAATCCCGCCGCGATTTTAAAAATAAAAGGAACTTTATTTGCCATATATTAATTATATTAGAACACTTTAAATGTTTTGCTAAGTCCTCTGGATTTCTTGAGATCTTGCTTTATCATAAGCATGAGATCTCTCTAACATTTGTTTTTGTGCTTGTATTTCAGCATCTACTTTTTCTTTTGAAAGCCATGCAGTAACAACCTTTCCACCCATTACAAATACAACAAAAACAAATATTGAAGCAATCCACATTACAGTTGTAACTACAGGATCTGGACGTATATTAGTAATAGCCTGTTTATATCCTTCAGTTCCTAAGAAAAAACAGATAATAGCACTTCTTCCAGGAACCCAGCCATTAGTTATAAGCATGGTAATCCCTGATTTAATAAACAAGTAAGCAGAATAAATAACCCACATTATCTTGCTTGAAAATATCCCTACAGGACTTCCTTTAGTTGCGACAACAACTGTAAAAAAAACTAAAATCATAATTGGAAAAAATAAGCTTAAAGTTACTCCAAGAGCAGTATAAGACTGCAAAATCGCGACTATCTCGCTGGTTGTGATTGCAAAAGTTGCTAAAAACCCGCCAATAATTGCAATTAAAGTTCTGACAAATGTCGATCCAGATGAACCTGTCCCAAACGAATCAGGGAAGTTAACATAAGCAAGAACGGAATAAATTAAAATAATTACAAGAAATAGAAGAAGGTATTTAATAAAAACTCCATCAAAATTATCTTTGCCATAAAGTCCTTTTTCCCAAGTCTCTAATCTACTTGTAATAAAAGCTGGAAGTCCTGAATTTTTTAAAGAAGTGGTTAATGCTCCAGAAAAATCGGTTGTTTCTGGTCGAGAAGTATCAATTCCTTTTTGTTTAAGATACTCATTTAATGTAACAGGCCCATAAGTCAAATCCCCCTTATTATACATATTAACAGCATTTTGATAATTATCAACTTGAGTCCAACAAGATTGTTTCTCTTCAGCAGCGCTCACCAACCCAGGCACAACAATCAATGCTAAAAATATAATCAAGAATAATATCGGAAGTAAACTTTTTTTCATTTTAATTTATGTCTTATTTTATTTATAAAGATTATTATCTTCTCCTTTTTTTAAATAATAATGAAGTCTCAAAGAACTTTCTTGATTTCTTGTCAAATAAAAGCAAATATCCCAAAATACCATAAATTACAAATCCAGCTAGTGCAGACCAATCAAGTGTAATAACTAAAGATAATGAGAGTATAAAGCCTATAAAAATAATAATTACTGCAGCAAGATAAGCCAGTTTCCTTCCTTTTAGCAGTCCGTTGGCTATAAGAAACTGAATAATTCCCCAAATAAAAATTCCCGCTCCAGAAAGCAATATTGCAGTAAATAATCCCTGATTAATTAAATCATTCCATAAAGAAATCGATGGGATAAGTTCTGCTAGTTTCTCTGAATCAACAGCTGAAAATAAAGCCACGCCAAAAAGCCCTCCGATAATAACAATCAGACCAAAAAGAAGAGTTAATATTGCAATTATATAAAAAAATACAGCGACAATTTTAGTGCTTAATGGAGCCTTTATAGGCTTAATAAAATTTCTTCTAGATAATTTTCTCTTCACTTTCCCTCTTTTAGCCATGCTTAATCTAGGATTTTTTTATTTTTAAATCTATCTCTAAAACAGGTTTAAAAATAACCCTCTTGAATCATGCCATAACCCTGCATAATTTATCGCTTAAAAGATTAACATTTAGAATACTTACTCAACTTAACTTAATTGTCATTAAAGCAATCTTTTTAAACTTCTTATTGCTTATTCAAATATGATCAAAAAGAGAAATATTGTTTTATTAAGTATATTATCAATTATTGCATTTTTTTCAATAATAAATTTTGTTTCAGCCCAGCCACAAAGTAATTTTTTTGAAAGTCTAGATTTGGGAATCGGCATAACTCAAATAATATATCAGATGACAGAATTCTTCAGGCCAATATTTGAATTCCTTCTCGGCCCGTATGCAAGCACGCAATTTTTTTATGCAAAAGTCTTATTACTGATACTTATGTTTGTATTTGTCTATTGGGCATTAGACCGGCTTCCATTATTCCAGGGTTATAGAAGCATTACTTTAGTAATTGCAACCGCTGTTTCAATTCTTGCAATAAGATACCTAAGTGAAAATGATCTTATCCTAGGAATACTACTTCCATACGGGACATTCGGAGTTGTTCTTACAACACTAATACCCTTTTTCCTATTTGGATACATGATTCATGCAACAGGGATGCCAGGAATAGGAAGGAAAGTTGGGTGGGGATTTTTTGGAATAGTTTTCTTTATATTATGGAGAACAAAAGCTGGAGAAATTGGAGATATTTCAAATTATATATATACCGGAACTTTAATAGGAGTAGCTGTAATGCTTGTTTTTGATAAATCAGTTCATGCCTATTTCAGAGGCCTTGAAATGAAAGAATTTGAAAAACAAACTTACGAAGCAGAAGTTGCAAATCTGCAAAGAGAACTTTTCCAGCTTGCACAATCAGGGGCTTCAGGTCCGCAAATAGATGCCAGAACAAACAGAATTAAAAGAAGATTAAGGCATTTAGGTGCTAAATATGCAAGCTAAAAAATAAAAAGAAGTTAAAATTTCTTAAAGTATGAATATTAACAATTCAAACTAATAAACCGGGTAAAATCATTGCAGTATTTTCAAAACCTCATTATGAAATCATGCCATATCTCTGCCTACTTTATACATCTTAAGTTACTTATCATTAAATTATCATCAATAACCTAGATCTAATAAATCTTTCTATTTTTCATGAAATAACTAAGTTATTTCTAATAAAAAAATAATTTTTACTAAGTTATAAGGAAATAAAGTGTATTTAGACCCTACATTTCTAGTATACTTTAAAATATCTAATTTTAGAATTACTTCTTCCCCAATCGTCTATATCCAACAACATTCTTTCCGTGATAAATAGGCACTTCTTTTGCCTGTTTTCCCCCGCCAGAACCCCTTAATAAAAGAATTGCAACAATAATAACTGCGAAACCAGCAATTATAACATATAAATCATTAATGCTTCCGATAAATGGCAGAATTGTTTTAACAATTGTTGTCTCTTTAACAGGCTTTACTGTTAAGGATAAAATTGCTATTCCAACCAAAGATAAAATATAACCTAATATTTTGCTCATTTCCTTTCCTCTTTTTAACCGATAAAATAGATAAAGAAAAGAGATATTTAAACTTTGCTTTTAGCCATTTTTAGATCAGGAATAACAGAATTAATCAATATATTTTGTTGTCTGCTCCATTCTCTATCTGTATGTGTTTTAATATACTCTACCCAAAATCTAATAAAATTAAGCTTGTCTTCTTCATTAGTTATTCCAGGTTCCATAAAATTTCTTTTTATTATTTCCATTGTCTTTTCTTCATTATTATATTTCATTTTATATTTAAGAACAATAAATATAAAAACATGCCTATACTCCACCATTAAATATACAATAAAGAATCTCAAAAATAATATGCTAACCCAAGAACAGATTAAACAGGTAAAAGAACAGCTTTTCAAACAACTGGAAGCATGGCCAGAAGAGCAAAGAGAATCAGCAAGAGAACAAATAGAAGCAATGTCAGATGAAGAACTAGAGCAGTTTTTAATTAAAAATAAGATGATAAGAGCAAAAGAAGATTCTGAAAGCCAAGAATCTTCAAACTCAAGAGCAAGTGAAGAAAACCAAAAAGAAGCAGCCGCCCAATGCACATTCTGTCTTTTATCCTCGGGAAAAATACCAGTTTACAAAGTAGCTGAAAATAAGCAGGCAATCGCAATACTTGAAATAAACCCTGTTTCTAAAGGTCATGTATTAATTCTGCCAAAAAACCATATTAAAGCAACAAAAATGCCTTCTTCAGCTTTATCTTTAGCTAAAAAAATATCAAAAAAGCTTGAAACAAAACTAGACCCAAAGCCTAAAAAAATAGATCTAGCAACAACCGAACTTTTCCAGCACGGAATAATAAACATAATTCCGGTTTATAATAATGAAAACCTTGGCAGCGAAAGAAAAAAAGCCCCTGAAAACGAACTTAAAGAACTGCAGGAAAAACTGGCTTTAAAATCAAAAGAAAACTCAGAAAAAGAAAATAGCGAAAAAGTAGAAAAAATAAAAATTAAAAAGCCAAAGCTAGAAAAGAAATTATTAAATTTGCCGAAGAGGATACCTTAATAAAAGAATATCAATCTCGCTCGCTTCGCTCGCGAGTTTACACCCTCCTACCAAGCCCTTCTCGCAACCCCACTCGCAATTATATTTAAGATACTCTCGTGAAGTTGCTCGCCACCACCCACCCATAAGAGAGTTTCCTTCGCAGAAATTATATTATTTTTGAAATATCAAGAACAAAATATGAGTAAGATTAGATTATTTTATCTTATTAATTAAAAACCCAGTAACTTAAGATGTGTAAATTAGGCAGAGTTATGGCAATGATTCAAGAATAATTATCTTTTCTACCACCAAACCAAGCCCCCGCCGCCCACCCTAGAAACATCTTGAAATAATACAATATAAAATTTTTCTTTTAGGAAAAATTTTGGCATGGCTTTAAAAGTATCAATTAGGTTTAGATATATTGAGGATAATTTAATGATAAGTAACTTAAGATGTAAAAATTATGTAGAGATATATTAGTAATTCAAGAACAATTCGCAATGTATTTAAGGCATAATTATTTTATTTAATCAATCACCATTTAAATTATTAAAAAGAGAAAATGATTGAATTCCTAATTATATTGGCTTTAGTATGGCTCGTATTTGCAGTTATTCAGGATTTTAAGCATCGGGAAATTGCAAACTGGCTAAATTTCAGTCTTCCGGTGTTTGCATTGGCTATAAGGGCTTTTTATTCGGTTTTTAATGGAGATCCCAAATATATTTTATTTGGAATTATTGGATTGGCTATAGGATTTATACTTGCTAATGCATTTTATTATGCCAGAATGTTTGCAGGGGGAGATGCCAAATTGCTTATTGCACTCGGGGCTGTAATTCCTTTTGCAGCCACATGGAGAGAAAATGCCCTTATTGGAATTATTTTCCTTTTTAGCCTACTTTTTATTGGGGGGATTTACAGCTTAATTTATAGCGGTTTTCTTGCAGGAAATAATAAAGATAAATTTAAGAAAGAGTTTAAAATACAATTTAAAGAAAATAAAAAGTATTTTTATCTTGCATTAATCGTCGCTATTTTTATTGTTTTAGCAGCTTTTTATTTTAATGAATGGCTTTTTATCATTTTTGCGTTTTTGCTATTTGTTTTTCCGTGGCTGTATATTTATACAAAAGCTGTTGAGCAGTCTTCTATGTTGAAATTGGTTGGTGTTAAGGAGCTGACAATAGGCGATTGGCTTTCTGAAGAAATTGTTGTTAAAGGAAAGAAAATAAGCCCGTATTGGGAAGGCTTGAATGAAGACCAATTGCAGTTAATACAGAAAAATTATAAGAAAAAAGTTCTTGTAAAGCAGGGAATTCCTTTTTCTTTAAGTTTCTTGTTGGCTTTTTTAGTTTTAATTTATGTAAAATATGCTATGAATGGAGATTGGAATTTGCTGGGATTATTTTGAATTTGAAAATATTGCAATATCTCTCCATTATTTATTAGCTGGATTAATTATGTATAAATTATCTTAATCAATATTTAACCAATTTTATTTAATATTAACCATATTAATTGGTCTTCATTAATTCAAAACCAGATAATTAAGAAATCAACGAACCCTGAGTTGATTGAGTGAACTAATTCGCGAGCGAAGCGAGCGAGATAAGACCAATAAGAATTAATTCTCTATTTATTGCTTTTCACTATCCCTAAATCGTCCGCCTTTCTTATAAACCCTGAACTTTCTCTTTCTCCTTAAGTCCTTTTTGCTTGTTCTCTTGCCTGAAAATGCATAATCGTTGCTCATAGTAATATTAATTTAAAGAAATATTTAAAGGTTGAGAATTAAACAGAACAACATTTCTTACCTGAAGGGATTGAATTAATTACTAAAGGAACAACCCTCTCTGTTCCTTCACAAAAGGTTCCATCTTTTGGTTGACCTCTTAAATCCCTACATTCTTGTTCCCAAGCAACTGAGGCAACTTGGGATGGAGTCGGAGCAAGAACATCCTTACAAGCTTTTGGAAGTTTACCATCAATATAAATTACAGTATTTGGAGAATCAGTGCACGCTCTTATAGATAAAGTATTTCTAATAGCATCTGTACAAGTAAAAGGAACAACATAGTCTGCATTACTTTGTTTTAAAGCATTTTGAATATCTTCAAATTCGCAGTTAATAAGAACTTCTTTAGTTACTTTTGAAAGCTTAGCTTTTTCATATGCACAATAAGTATTTGTATCAATAGCAACTGTTTTACATCTTTGAGTAAAAAAAGATAGAGTTTCAGGAGTTAAAATACCCTGTGCCTGATTAAGAGTTCCAAAAAATCCATTAATATAAAGTATGATCAAAACAGCAAGAACTAATAAAATAACTACTCCAACAACAAAACCAACTGAAGGAGATTCAAGACCCTTTTTATTCCTTAAACTTATCATCTTCTCTTTTTATTCCTGGATTAAATAAATCTTTATGCATTTATAAATATTGCTACCCATCATCATATGGCACTCTCAAACACTCTTCTATAAGTATAAGCTGCTGAAAACTGATTTTTATATGGTTTGTCATCTTCTGAAGTAAGATATATTTTATTTTTTCCATTTGATTGATCTCTAAGCGTAATTTCAAGAGGAATATTTATCCTTTTTGGCTGATTATTCTCATAAAAAATTTCAATGTTATCTTCATTAATCTGGGTTATAATGCTGGAATACTCAGGAAAATAAACTTTATTGTTTTCATCAATAATAAAAACATCTTTCGGGAATTTTCCCGCAGAAATAAGATTTTTACTTTTTTCAATAAACTCCTGTTCAGAACTAGTTTCTTTTGCAGCTTCGTCAAAAATATCTTGGAGATATGTATTAATCATCTCCTCGCGATCATACATCTGGCCAATAAATCCTACGCTATAAATTGTCTTATCAACATCTGACTTCTGTGTTAAAAAAGAAAAAATGGCAAATCCCACTACCAAAAGTGTAAAAAATACCAACAAAACTATAGATAAAGTCATGCCTTTCTTTGATTTTTTATTAGGTAATATCATCTGGTATTCCCCCCATAAACTTTGCTTTTTTCAGCATCCAAATCATATAATATAACCATAATCAGAGTTCCATTATCTGAAATTAAAAAATATTTGTTATTTCTCACCCATTCATATTCATTTTCAGTATTGCCAAAAAAATATGTATTTGGAGATTTATTAGGATCAACTATACAGGCAATCCTCCCTCTCGGATCAGTTTCAATAAGCATATCTTTATTTCCAGTCCTAATATAAAAAAAGCCGTTTTTAATGTTTTTACTAACAAAAAAATCTGAAACAGCATTAAAAAGTTCTTTATATAAATTTAAGGCTTCAGTATTTTTTATTCTGGAATCTTGCCTAGAACAATCAACTTCATTAAATATTAAATCACTATCTGCCCATTTATAAATAAGTTCAGAATTTGTATTTAAAAAATCTTTAAGCAACTCGGATTTGGGCTTTGATAAATCAATATTGTTATCATAAGTAAAATAACTTGTTTCACTTAGCTGGCTTGCCCTTATATCACCTAAATGCAACTTACTATTAATCAAATTCTCTTTAGGAACTAAATATACAATCGCTGCCATAAATAATGCCATGATGAAAAAAATAACAATAAATGCAACAAACCAAGTTAAGGTATCTCCAATCTGCGCTTTTTTACTTAAATAGTCCATTTTATGGTTATTTATCATTAGGAACGCCTCCTTCATTATTTGAAGCAGCAAGAATCTCTACCAGTATGCTTTTTCCATCTTTAGTTGTAGCTTCAAGTATTTTATTTGTACAGTATGGAAAATGCTTATTCGCCAAAACCTTTTTTTGTATATCACAATCTTTTTCAAGTGCATAATTTCCAAACTTGTGTTCCTTGCCAATAATTATCTCTCCAGTTTCCTTATCTTTTATAAAAAATCTAATAAAATAATTAGAACCTTCTGCAAACAAATCCTTATTAATCCTGCACTCTTTAAAAATATCAAAATCATCAAGAGAATGGATATTATTAAAATTATAACTATTAATACAATCATAAATTCTATTAGCTAAAATCTCAGATTCAATGGCTTTAACATCTACATAGGAAGAATAAAATAAAGCTGTGCTTAAAACAACTCCTGATCCTACAATAACAAGGATAGCAAACCACCAAACTGACAAAATATTGCCGTTTTTATATTCTAAACATATTGATTTTAATTTTTTTGTCATTTTTATTTAACCCTTATCTTGAATATACATATCAAAAAATATCCTTTCCTTCCCATTATCATTAGAAATTCTGAAAGGATAATCGCTCGTTTCAACTAAAACATTATTAAAATAAGGAAATTGATAGGTTCTTGAACTGCTCAACCGAACCAAGACATCTTTATCTGTTATCTTAATCATATTTTTTTCATCAAATTTATTTTTTTTAACAAGCTTATATCCATCTGTAACATCAATAGAAATAACTGTTCCAGGTTTTGATTCATCAATCATAAGTGCAATCTGTTTTGCATAATATTGTTCATTAACAAAAGCTCCTGAACTAGAATTATAAACAAAATAAAGAAGAGTTAAGAAAAAAATTAGATTTAAAATAATAAAAATAGCCTGTTCCATAACAATTTCATCTGCTCTTTTATTCATTTTTTCTTAATTTAATTTTATAATTTTCCTCTTCCTTTTAAAGGAGATGTCATAAGAGGAACCTTGGTTCCTTTTATTAGGATATGCTTTCAATATTTTGGCAGTATTCAAAAATACCTTCAGCATTATAATCTGCAGTTCTTACAACAGAACATCCACTTCGTGACTTATCTCCCAAAGACATATCTCCACAATAACTAGCACTCACAGCTCTATTATGTGCAACTGAAATCTCCTGAGCTCCAACTCCAATAACTGCTAAAGCAACTCCAACCCATCCTCCAACGACTTTTTTGATTCCTGTTCTTATAATCTTTGGAGTAATTGCTCTAAATCCGTAATTTACAACTCCAGCGCCAACAAGATCATTCACTAAAACTCCAGTATATGTCGGAGTATCACTTATTTGCATGAATAAAACAGCTGTTTCCTTAAGAATTTTCTCATTTGGCGATTGTTCCAATTGTCCTGAAATTGATTCTATATTTTCATCGCCTAATTTAAAGCTATTTATATTAAGGCTATCACCTAAACTAAAATCAGCAGAATATTTATCCCCAGACATAATATCAAAATAAGTTTTATCTTTGCCCTTAGGAATATGGGTTGTCATATAACTAAATAAATTCATTTTATCAAAAGGAACTTTATTCAGACTTTCTTCATCAATAGCAATCCTGGAGCATATCACACAACTAGGATAAACCGTCTTAAATGCAAATTTATCTGCTAAAAATTGTGAATAAAGGCTTACTTTTCCCTCACCCATCATGCTCCAGCATCCTAAAACTTCTTGAGAATATGCTTGCTGTATCTGATCTAACCCATTTTCTGAATTACTAACTCTAACTGTAATAACTCCTTCTTCATTTTTGAACTCATCACAATTACCTTTTTTAAAAACTTCTCCAGTAATACATATTTTCGCAGTAGGGCATTTCAGGGAAACAACTTCTTTAGCCTCAGAAGGAAGCGTACCTCTAAAAATAACCGACTGATGGCACACACTTCTATCTACTTCTCCTGTCCAATTCAACTGATAATAAATAAATAGTAAAAGAACAAAACCAACTAGAAGAAGGATAATTGCTGCAATCTGCCCAATTGTAAAATCTCCTTTCCGATTTTTAAGTAAACTATTAGCCATTATACAACTCCTCCAAATTTTTTAAATAAAAAACCAATCCCAAGTAAAGCGATAATTAATAAAATTATCCAAAATAATATTCTAACCCACCCCTCTAACACCGCTTTTTTATTTGTTTTCATTGCCTGAAGTAATATAAATTTTATTATTTTTAAGACTTAAGGTAATTGGTTCTTTATTATTAATCAGATCATCAATGTAAATTGGCTGATCTTTTTCCAAAGAACCATCTGAATTAACCCTAATATCAAAATTTTTTATTTCTTTACACACACTAAGTTTATCACAATTATCAAGCATTGTTTTATAATTTCCAGTTGGATCATACTGGCAGAAGCAAAGGCATTTTTCCCAGTTTCTGCAATTATGGGGTTTAGAATCTTTCAGAGTCCCTTCATGAAAAATCTCTCCTCCCTGATTATCTCCTACAACAACTCTTTGATAAGTATAAAGATAAGTGTAATCGCTTGGCCAGGTTATCAAAGCCCATCCTCTTGGATTTAACAAAAGATACTCTTCGGTTTGCCCTTCTTTTAATCCAGTTATTACTTTTTCTATTTTATTTAGGTTTGTTTTTGCTAATTGAATATCTGTTTTCATAAAAATACCATAAAGCCCTATAGCCAATCCAAAAAGAACAATAATTCCTAAGACTCCTAAAATAATTTTCAAAACTTCAGGCATTAAAATTGCTTTTTTATTCATTTTAACTCCGGAATTTCATTAATAATTTCATTAAAATTGCCTATTTGAATATTTGATTCGCAAAACGCTTTATTTCTTACTCCTTTATATAATTCATTTCTTCTTTCAGGAGTTAATTTAAACAAAAATAAGTTGCATAAAGAATCATCTCCGCTAATAATATCTGGAGCTGCTGTATAAAAATCACTAGACTCATAACCTGTTTCAAACATGCTAGTATATTCTACTCCATAATCTCCCTTTATAACTAAATTTCCATTTGAAATAGAAGAAATTAATATCGAACTGCTATAATCCTGATAAGGGCTTATATAGGTTTTGGAAAAGTATTGTGGAAAAAGGAAAACTTCCTCAAACCAAACAGAACCATCAGGATAAATTAATCCTATAGGATAATTATCTTTATCCATAATAATTATAAAATTTCTTGAAGTTTTATATAAAAATAATTCCATATTAGTATTACCCTGTTTAAGATAAGGAAGTGTTGTAGAAATCTTGACTTCGTTTCCGCCAAAGATATTAGAAAAAATCCTAGAAATCCAAGAACCTTGCTTATTTTCTTCTTTATTTAATCCAAGGTTAATACTAGTTATTTTATTTTTTCCAGGCCAAGCCTCTTGAACATTATAACTCCCTTTTCTGCATAAATAATTTCCTTTTACATAATAACCCTCATTAAGAGAAGATAAAGTATTTAATAATTCCAAATTAAACACTCCTTTACTTTCTCCATTTAATTCATTAATTCTTGATTCCTGATAAGCTAAACTATCTAGAGTAAGAAATTGTTCTAAAATACTAACTTTCCCTTGATTAATATCTCCTAATTTAGAATCAAATCCTGTTTTTCTTAAGAAAATCTCGCCCTTATCCTCATCAGCACTCCAATAAAGATTTGTATTTTTCCCATTGATATAAATATATTGCTCTGTTCCTAAACTATTAAGTAAAGTATAACCTTCCGGAACATTAATTTTTCCAATGAATATTGGACAACTACTAGTTCCAGAAATTTCAGAAGTATCTATTACAATTTCTGTATCTTCTTTAGGAGTTTCATATCCAGGCAATAATCTAATCCAATCAAGGAAATTCTGCCTGAAAAATAAAAAAGAGATCAATAATATAACTACAATAATTACTAATATAATAGAAATAATCTTATCCATAGCCAAATCACCTTTTTTTGATTTCATATCCCAAATTTTAGCATATTTTTAAAAACATCTATCCAAGAACTTATTTTTCCAGTTAAAATCCCAAAAACTAAAAGGAAAACAGCTATACCAAGTAAAGTCCAGCCAATTATTGCTGGAATATCTTCAACAAACCCTCCTCTTTTTCCTCTCATAACATACCGAATAAAAACCACTTAATAAATATTGCTAATAGAGAAAGAGATAATTCATATTAACTTAAACTAACCATCTTTAAATAAACCATAAATTTTCTGAACGAAAATTGATATATTATATATTTTCAAGAATATTTTTGAATTATTGCCTACTTTTTCCATCTTAAGTTAATAATTTATTTAGAATAATTATAATTGTGCTGCTTAACTTCCCAAACCCTGCAGCACAATAGCAGCCAGCAGCGACAATGCAAGAACAGAGAATAAAGTTACAATTAAATAAAGCCAAACTCCTGCCTTTAAATTCTTGCCAATTTCATAAGTCTTCTTCAATTTATCCTCTCCAGAATTAATAATAACTAGAACATTTGTTAAAATAAAAACAATCTCAATAATATACAGGCCGATAGCTACTTGCAGATAATAAGGAGGTATTATCTTATTAATATCAATAAATCCGGCAATGCTGGAAATATCAAATCCAAGAGTTGCTCCTCCGCCACCAATATCTTTTAATATAGCATCCAGTTTATTTATTATAAAAGTAATCATTCCAGCCAAGCCAACAACAATTCCAGACAGTAAAGGAGCAAGGAAAACCATATTGCTTTTCATATCTGAAACAACTTCTGCTAATAAATCATTAAGCCTCTGGGTAACTTTCTGGATATTTTTAATATATTCAGAAATGCTCATTAAACTTTGAGCAGCGATTTTCAGTCCTTTTTTAACGCTCTCAAGCAAAATTCTCATGCTTGTAGCAATTAGCGAAGATGGAAAAAATATTATAGCTCCCCTTCTCTGATCAAATATAGCATTTTCCAAAGACATTCCAGCTTGTTGCAGGTTTAAATTAACTCTCCTGAAAAAATTCTCAGTTCTCTGTCCCCTTGTTGATTCAGCAACTCGCGCAAAAGCTATTTCAGCAGGCAACCCGTCTCCCAGTCTATTGCCTAACTGAAAAAGCGAATTAACAAATTCCTGTTCCAGTTGCTTTGTATCATCTCTTGATTTAATTAATTGTTTTGTCTTTATTTTATAAGCAATTGAGAAAAACAAAGCAATGCTTAACGGAATAAACAAGCTTAAAATCAATGCCATAATTCCAAACGGACCCACAACCCCGCTTCCAACTTCTTTAAAATCAAAAAATTTTATGCCTGACAAAAAACCAATTCCGATTTGGGAAAAATCATAATCTTTCTGCAGATTTAAAGTATCAACAAACCAGCTCTGCTGAAATAAAAATGGAATCAAGCCAAGAATAAATAACGGCAAAGCAACTAATCCAGATATTAAATAGGGCTTTTTGCTTTTATACTTATAATAATCCGGATTTAATTCTAAAATCTCTGCTTCTCCATAACCTCCAGGACGTTTCAGCATTATCTGCGTTGTTAGGTAAAAAACAAAAAACGGAATTATTAGATTAAATAAAATAAAAACATGATAAGACTTTAAAGCCCCTTGAAGAAGTGTTGAAGCAAGAGGCAATAAAGCCAAACCTAAAGTTGGAAGCACAATTCCCAACATATAAAGATTAGTTAGAGGTGATCTAACATCTCTTGAAAAAACAAGCATCTTCTCATAAACTCCATCGAGAATTACCTGAAGTGCCTTTTCAAGTATCTGAATTCTTCTTGCCTCAGACGGCTCATATAAGCTGCTTTCTATTAAATGAAAAGCCTCCACAAATTCTAAGCTGTCTTCCTGCCACGATTCCAAATAATGATCAAGACTTTCTTTTATTGTAGAATATTTCCCTGTTTCAACATCCCAAAATATTTTTCTAAGATCTAATGCCAATGGAGCTTGCAAATGCTGCGATGCAAAAGCAATTGCCCTTTCTAAATTGCTTGTATGTTTCATATAAACAACAATATAAAGAATACATGGAACCATTTGCGAACTTGCTTTTAATCTCCATAACTTAGACATTCGCAAAGGAGAACTATAGATATAATAAAAAACAAACATAGATGCAATCAGCACCATAAACAAAAATAATCCAGCAGGCCCAAAACCATACTCAATGAAATCTGCTCCAGCTCCTCCAAAATAAAAAAACACTCCTAAAAATACTATTAACCCTATAAAAAAAGTAATAAAAGCTCCGAAGAATGAAAAAGAAATAACTTCCGAAGGAGTAATTTCTAAATGAGCAATTTCTAAATTCTTTCCCAGTCTAAGCTCATCTTTTTTAGGCGGCCTTACTTTCAATAAACCTCCGAAACTTCTTGCCATTTTTTCATATCTGGAAAGATTCGGCATCATATCCTGCTTAAATTGCAAATACTCTCGGCTAACATCTCCCACTCTGTAATCATTGCCAGAAGTTTTCTTAGCAAGAGTGCTGCTATATTTCTTCAGAATCTCATCTACATTAACCATTTCTGCCTCTTTTTTATTATATAAATTAGATTTCTAGGTTAATAAAAGTAGTGATATAAATAATCCATTATAAAACTAATAACTCTAGCTTAATAAAATACAAAATCAATTTAAATTTCTCCCAAAAGAGAAATTTAGTATAATAATGATTCAAGAACATTTAGATAACACACTATATCTCTGCCTAATTTATCTGTGTAAGTCATTAATCTTATTAAATTAAATTTTATTAACATTAAATAAGGTATAAATTTTTCACACAGAAAAATTTGTTATTGCAATGATTCAAAAACGTCTTGAAATATCTCAATATCCTTGCCTAATTTTATTGAGCAAGCTTCAAATATTTTAAATTAAAAACATTTATTACCCTAGCTTTACTTAAATTAATAACTTGTTTATAATATTTTCAAAACAAAAAGTTTTACAACTTAGACGCAGAGAACTTCTTTATCTCCCTATCAACTCTCTTGCTCCATTCAGGAAAAACTCTTTCTGAATCAGGAATTCCTATTTCCTTAGTCACTTCATCGCTGACTTCATGAAAAATATTATTTGCTATTGAACAAAACTCTGCTTCAAGAAGTTCAGGCCTGTTAAGTTTCTCTGCTACATCAACAATATATTGTTTTGTCTTTCCTCTTAAAAGTATATTATCATAAACAGCATCCCAATTTCCAGCCCATCCCTTTACTTGAGATGCAATTTCTTTTATAATTTCAGAATCTCCATTAATTAATTCATCACTAGGTTCTAACTCGTCTTTCTCAACATTATATTTTAACAAATCAATAAAACCTCCTTCTTCAAGCGGGTCTTTAATCCAATGTTTTCTGACTTCAGATAACTGCATTAATCTCCTAACACTATGTAACCCGTCAGGAGTTTTTACAGGATTTGCAACAATAACAAGGTCAGTTGCTTTGAAACTTGTTATCGGAACATTAAGGTCATTTACAATTCTGTCAAATACTGCATAGGGCGAGCTTCCATGAACAGTTCCCGCAACAACATTTGCCAAAGCCCCAACTCTCATTGCTTCATACAATGCTTTGGCTTCAGTGCTTCTAATCTCACCAACAATTAAAGAGCTATCTCCTAATCTTAAACTGGCCCTTATTCCTTCTTCAGCAGCAAGTTCATTGCTAGTTTCAACAAGTGACGAACGAACTTTCATTGCTAAAATATCATAACCTAATTTTCTTAAATAATCACTTGGCAGTTCAGGAGTGTCTTCAATTAAAATAACCCTGTATTTTGGCTTTATTTCAAGCATTAAAGCTCCAAGCAGACTTGTCTTTCCACTGCTCCTTGTTCCAGCTACTAAAAGCGTTCTAGAGCCGTCAACTAAAAAACTTAACAATCCTGCCGAAAAACTATTCATCATTTTGTTTTTAATAAAAAGCGGAAGTGTCCACGGATAATCTCTGTGCCTTCTTACCGCATAAGACAGGCCGTGAGGTGACAAAGGACGCTGCACAATTGCAATTCTAGCTCTTGTATTTTCCAAAATTAAATCAGTATCTAATATAGGATTTGCCTCGTCTAAAGGTCTTCCAGAAATCATCCTGAATTTCGCAGCCCATGAATCCGCGTCTTCTTGGCTGAGTAAAATATTTGTCTCGCACTCATCATATTTATTATGCCTCAAAAATATCGGATTTAAGCTAATTGGCGCATTTAAAACAATATCCTGCAACTCCCTATCCTGCAGCAAAACTTCCAACAAGCCAAAGCCAATTGTATGCCTTACAAGAATATTTGCAAGTTTATTAAGATCAGTATAAGAAACATAAATCTTCCTGTTTTGCGATAATTCCTGCAATAAATCTCTTGCAACATTAAAAAATACCTGCCTTGTTCTTCCAGGATCAATAAATTCCTCTGCCTTTGGCTGGTGTTCAATTAAAACATTCCTAGCCAAGTTCAACAGCATTTGAAAATCTTCATTAAGAAAGTATTCAGGAGGCATTAAATGATAAAAATACTTCAATTCATTTGGTTTTTTTAATATGGTTATTGTACTTTTATCTTCTTCTATTCCAATATCATACTGGTCAATAATTTTTGCCCCTTCAGGAAGAGCAGAAGCAAGCCTTGCAAAGGCAAAATTAGGAATAATATCAGGGGCAAATATTTCAGAGTAAATAATTCTTCCGCCGCTCGTCTCTCCAGTATCAATCAATCTTTTAACTAATTTTGTGTCTTCAATAAGCTTAATAATCTTCTCCAAAGCCCTTATATAATTTTTATCCTGTTGTTCCAATGGAAAAGATTTCTGCTCGATTAGCTTGTCTTTAATTTTTCTATATGACAAAAACGGATCAAATTTCAGGCCCTGCAAAAAATTATTCATAAACTCGTATTTTTCAGCAGTTCCAAAATTACCAAGTTTTTCCGGAGATAAAATCCTTTCTTGTTTTAGCAAAAAAGTGTGCAGGCTAGCCATTTCAGAAAGCATTGCCACTTGTTCTGCATTATAGTTGTAATTTCTCTGCTGCACAAGAACAATTCGCGAGACATTCGGAGATTCTATAAGCAAATCAACAGTTCTTGCCATGATTTCTGGCAAGCTAGCAATGCTCGGAATAAACGGCGCCCCAAGATAATTTACATAGGCGACATTTTCTCCAGCCTCGCTTCTAACTTCATATGCATATACCCTTGTTCCTTTCTCAAATATCATTTTATTATTATTTTGGAAACCTTTGGTTCTCATAATTGAGAGCCCCTTTGTTTTTCCAAAGGTTTGTTCTTAAAATGTTTATTTCAATTATCATTTTATTATTGTTTTATATTAATGCCCATAAGAATTTAGGATGATTAAAATAGTTTTCTATGCTGTCAAAATCTAGGTTATTATATTATTATTAACTTAAGCAAGATTAACCGCCTTTTAATTTAGTTAAATAAACATTAAATCATGTTCAAAAATATTCTTGAAGCTATACTATATTTTTACCTACTTTTATACTGGTAAATTACTAATTCCTTAGTTATTTTAAAATTATTGGACAAATTAATATTAATTCTCGTGGAGAAGAACCTTGGCATTTAAAAGGAGATGTCATAAGAAGAACCTTGGCACTTTAAGAGGAAGCTTCATAAAAGAAACCTAGGTGTCTTTTATATTAAATCACAACAATTTTAAACCCCAATAACATAATATAACTATCTTATAAATTAAATAAAAATTAAAAGAGGAAAATGGCACAAGAACAATATCCTATGCAAGAACAAATTTCTTATGAACTCGGGCTAAAACTAAGAGATTTGGAAGAAAATCAAAGATTAATGAAAGAAAGAATTCTTCTTGTAGGCCAGAATTTGATAGATTTTGAAGACAAAACTTCAAAAGAAATTGCAGAAATGAAAAAATCTCTGTATAATTTAAGCTCAGATGTTGAAAGGATTAAAAGCATAATTCAATCATTATCTGAAGAAATTGAAAAATCAGCAAGAAGAGAGGAGCTTGCTATTTTATCCCGCCAGTTTAAGATGTTTGAGCCGTTAAAATTCGCAAGAATTTCTGACATTGATGCTATAATTGAAGAAAAACTAAATGATAAGCTTGATAAACACATATTACATAATAAAGATAACCAGAAAGAAGAGGGAAAAGAGAGAGAATCGCATCCCCATGCCTTTTGGATGGGAAAAACATAAAAATAAATTAATAAAAGAGTAAAATGGCTTTATTAGAAAAAGTTAAGCAAATGAAACAGGCCGGAATTAGTGAAGGCGATGTAATAAAAAGCTTTCAGGAGCAGGGAATTTCTCCTAGAGAAATTAACGACGCAATTGCCCAATCAAGAATAAAAGAGGTTATTTCCGGCGTTCCAATTTCTGGAAATCCTGCCTCAAACACAATACAAGCGTTACCAGGGACAGAAGAAGCAGATAGCTACTCAACTGAAGGAATGGAGCCTTCGTTAATAAACCAAAACCAACAACAAGCTCAAAACCAAAATATTTCAGGATATACTCAAGAAACCAGCCAATATCCTGCATATTCTGATCAAAATTACCCTCAAGGAGAATACCCCCAATACCCTGGAGAAAATCAAGACCAGGGAAATTATGATTACGGGCAGGAAGGCCAATCTCAAGGTTATGGTCAAGATTACGAGCAAGCTTATTACGGAGCAGGGGCGGGCTACGGAGGAATTAGCACAGAAACAATAAACGAAATAGCAAACCAAATGATTGATGAAAAACTCTCAAAAACAAATAAAGTCCTAAATAACCTAACAGAATTCAAAATAATTCTCGATGCAAGAGTTGAAAAAATAGACCAAAGATTGCAGAGGATAGAATCAATAATTGACCAGCTGCAAACCAGCTTAATAAGAAAATCTTCTTCTCAAACTCAGGATATTGAAGACATAAAAAACGAAATGAAAGGCATGCAAGAGGGTTTCAGCAAAGTCCTTAATCCACTAACCGATAATATAAGGGAAATAGAAAGAATAAAAGGCAGATCAGGAAGAACAATACCAACAGATAAAATTTCTTCGTCAAAAAAGGCAAAGAAAAAATAGTTTTCTAAACACACAATATCTCTGCTTAATTTATCTTCTTAACCTATTAATATCAATAAATCTGATCAACCTAATATTAATCTTTTTTATATTTTCAAAACTTTATTCTGAAATCATGCCATAATTTTGCCTTATTTTATCAATGAAAGTGATTGAGTTTGCTAGATTTAATTATAATAGCCCATTACTTCTTTAGATTCTCAAAAAAAGTTTATTTCGCCTTCTTCGTCACAATCCAGGAAACAATTAATGCAATTATCAAAAGCAGAATAGCTCCTAAAAATCTTTCAGAATAGGCAAATTTTGCTACTCTAAGTAAAGTTGGATCAGCCCCATCTCCAGATGCTCCTGGCAGATAAGGGCCTAAAACCGGATTAAAAACTTTTATTGCCGCAACTAAAAATATTATTAAAAGAATTACTATAAAAACCCAAGAAATCCATGGCTTCATGAATTTATCAACTTCTTTTTGGGAAAAACCAACTATAACTAAAAAGAAAAATAAGCTTACCACAAGAATTGCAAACCACGGGGTGATTGTTCCGATATAATTAACTCCTGGAGAAAAACTAATAAAGACAATTGCTAAGATAAACGCAGTAATTGAATTAATAAATGCGTTCTCGCCAAGAATTTTTGTTTTAACAAGTATTGCATAAACAACAACATAAACTAAAAGAAAACCGAATATAGCCATAAAATAACTAAGCCATGAAAAATCAAGTATTGCCATTTTCAACTATATTATGGGGACTTGCCGCCAGCTTTTATTGGAGTCCACATTGTTCCTTCAGCACTTTTATCCTTTGCAGAATTAACTATCAAAAAAACAAAAATAATTAGAATCACTCCAGCAACAATAGCAGAAGTATTCTCTCTAGTAAGCCAAAAACTTCCAGTCCACCATGAAAAATCCTGTAGCGAATTCAAAAGTATTACAGCCCCTACAACCCCTCCAATAATCATAAAAATATATGCCTGTCCTCTAAAAGACTTATAATCAACAAATAATCCGAGCATTATTAAAGCCAGTAAAAGTATTCCAACACCAATGCCAACTCTAGGGAATAAAACTGCAAAAAATGTCGAAACATAATCAAACTGCAATGCCATTAGTCCAACAGCCAGAGCAACAATTGCATTAATCCACCTGCTGCTTTCATCATCTCCGGTAATCTTTATTTTATGCAATATTGCAAAAACCAGGGCAAAAATCAGCAAAAATGGAAGCACATAATCAAAAATTCCCAAATTCGCCCAGTCTTGAAGTATAACACTAATTGGAACAGCCATATCATTAAAACATAAATTGTATTTAAATACCTTTCGAAATGATTAAAGCAAAAGCATGCTAATGCCATTCACAAATAACTATTATTGCTATAGAATTACTCTTGTCTGCTTCATCAACTCGGTGCTCGTTGATTGCACAGTTATTTAATAATTTGAAATTAATAAAACCTAATTAATTAAATGTTAAAATTAAAAAGGGTAAGATTATCAACTTTTACTTTAAATCAAGCTAAATTTTTCTTAAATGAAAAATTTTTATGATATATTTTCAAAAAATGTACTTTGATAATAATGCAATCTCCCTAACTTATTTTAATGTGAAATCTAATTATATTTTATTAACTATCCTCTGAACATTCTATTAGTTATATACAACAAATTAAGATAAAAAGAAAATTAACTTGCCGCCTTTTTTTTCGCTCCGAGAATTACAACAGCTAAAGCTCCAATAATAATGGCAATCATTAAAACATTAGAAGCCAAACTTGTAAAACTGCCCCCGCCAAATAAAGCATCATAAACCTTGCTCCATTGGCCTGTTGCAACTATAACTGCAATAATCAAGGCAATTCCTGCTAAAATTCCAATTCCGTATTGCAATTGTTTAGGCAATTTAAGTCCTTCTTTAAGATCGCTTGCTACAAAACCATACAGAATCATAAATACAAGAAGAATTACAACAGACACTGCCAGAAATGGCATTAAGCCAGCAATAATATTCGTAGCCCACGAGAAAGCAATAACAATTAAGGCAACTGCAAGAGAAACAAGGGCATCAATCTGTCTCTTATCCTCGCCAAGAATTTTTGATTTTTCAAGAATAGCAAATATTAGCGTAAATGTTAAAAGAAACGGATAAACAATTCTTACAGCAAATTCGCTCGCTAAAATAGTTTCTAAAGCCATGCTAACTTAAATGAAGAGTAGTTTAAAAATATTCCTACATCCCAAAAAAAAGGTTTTAAAATAAGCACAAATCTTTAATAGTTTTATAATTATTTAAAATGATGGTTTATCTTTTAACAACAATAAATAGAAAAACAGAAAAAATATTAGCAGAATATACCTTCATAAGGCATGATATAAAAGAAAAATTAGATAGACTGAAAGAAGATCCAAGAAGAGCTAATGGAGCTCATCCTCTTCATGGAAAATTGCACGGAAAATGGTCGTGTTGGCTAGGTTCAAATATAAGATTAATCTATACAATTGATGATAATAAAAAATTAATTATTATTCATGCAGTTGGCACACATAAATTTACTAATACTTAAACTCTTTGGGCTTTATGCCTTTTTTCAAATTTCTTTCACTAGCTCTTATCTGAGCCATTATATATTTATCCTCAAGAATTTCTTTTTCTTCTAATTTTCTTATCTTATCTCTTATTGCTTCCCTGATAAACTCAGTTTTGGTCATATAATTATGCTTTTTCATAACTTTGTTTATAGCAGTCATAAAACCATCTTCTATCTTCAAACTTACACTTTCCATATTACTATGTATTACTTAGTAGTATTTAAATCTTGTGAAAAAGTTTTTAAAATAATATTCCTGAATCACGCCATAATTTTACCTACTTTATACATTTTAAGATACTTATCATTAAATTATCATCAATATACTCTAGTCTGATTAATAAATTTAAATCATTCAGAATTTTAGAAAGTTACTAAAAACTTATTCGCTCGGCATCTCAGGCAGTTCTTCCTGTCTTTGCACAGGCATTGCCAGCTGGCTTATTACAAAAACATCCCCAATCGACCTTACATAACTATGCGGAATTATAACTCCTCTTGCCCCACTAAAAATATTATTTGCTTTAACTCTTATTCTCCAGCCCTCAATTTTGTTATTAACTAAATTAACTTCTTCAATCTCTCCGAAGAAATTACCTTCATCAGTAAATACCTTTTTTCCGATAATTTCACTTATCTTTTTTATTTTAAGCATAAATTAATTTAAAAGGGTGCTATTTATATACTTTTCTATAGTTCAGAAAATAAAAGAAATAAGTTGCCAAATTTATGATTACTTAAAAACTGCCTTAATCAACTTTAAATTATGCCAAATTTTTCTCCAAGAAAAATTTATATTGCATTATTTCCAGAAATTACTTGGCATCATATCATATTTTCACATAATTTTATGAGTAACATATTTAAGTTTAAATTATTTTTATTTAATTTATTATCGTTTCTATACAAAGATTTATAAAAACTATTAAAAGGAAAAAATATTGCATTTAAAAGGAGATGTCATAAGAAGAACCTTGGCATTTAAAAGGAGATGTCATAAGAAGAACCTTGGTTCTTTTTATAAAGGAAAGTTTAATAAAGAAAACCTTGGTTGTCTTTATATGTTTACACAAAAAGAACTCGGACACCTGCTAGTTGTTTTGATAATCCTTGGATTTTCAGTCAGTCTAGGAAGCATTATATCAAATGGGCTTGATTATTCTGTTATTTTAATCAATTTTCTGCTTATTTTAATAATCCTTCTTGTCAGCATTCTTGCTAAAAAAGCCGCGGCATATTATTATGAGGCAAAAATAGAGCATTCTATATGGATGTGGGAAAGATTTGGATTTAAAAGGGAAGAAAGATTTCCAAAACCACTTCCATTAGGGATAATTGCCCCGGTTATTTTTTCAATATCCTCATACGGAAAAGCATTTTGGCTGGCAGCATTAGAATTTGATGTTTATTCAACATCAGCAAGAGTTTCAAAAAGGCATGGAGAACATAGATATACTGAAATGACAGAAATCCATATAGGCTTAATTGCTGCAGCAGGAGTTGTTGCCACTTTAATTGCAAGTGTTATTGGATATTTAGCAGGATTTCCAGAATTTTCAAAGTTAAGCATATACTACGCATTTTATTCAATGATTCCCTTCGGAAATCTCGATGGAACTAAAATTTTCTTCGGAAGCCGCCTTACATGGTATACCTTGGGAATAATCTGTTTAATTTTCTTAGGGTATGCATTCGCTTTTAGTCAGGGAATAATGTAATAAGTATTTCATCTAAAATCTTATATATCCTTCTCAATTCCAAGCCTAATGGACAACATATTAAAATTTCTCTTAAATATCCAGCCAAGAGATTATCAGAAAGAAATTGTGAAAAAATGCATTGAAAAAAATTGCCTAGTTGTTTTACCTACGGGAATTGGCAAGACATTAATTGCTTTAATGCTGGCTATTGATCGTCTTCAAAAATTTCCTACTGAAAAAATTCTTTTCCTCGCGCCTACTAGGCCATTAGCACAACAGCATTTTACATATTTCCAAGAACACTTGCCAGAATTATTTGCACAAATGGACTTATTTACAGGACAGGTAGAAGCTAATAAAAGAAAAGCATTATGGGAAAGGGCAGATATTGTATTTTCAACACCTCAATGCATTGCAAACGACATTAAGGAAAAACTTTATGATTTATCTCAAGTCTCTCTGTTAATAGAAGATGAAGCTCACAGATGTGTAAAAAATTATTCATATACTTATGTTGCAAAAAAATACATTGAGCAGAAAGAAAATAACAAAGAAAATTCTCGTATTCTCGGCTTAACAGCTTCTCCAGGAACTAACAAAGAGGCAATTAAAACAATTTGCAAAAACTTGTCAATTGAAGAAGTTGAAATTCGAACTAGAGAGAGTGAAGATGTAAAAGATTATCTTCAAGAACTTGAAATTAATGTAATAAAATTAGAATTTCCAAAAGAATTTGCTGAAATTCGCAATTTATTAAAAAAAATTTATGATAAAAAAACAGAAGAACTAAAAAGCAGGCATTTGCTATTCGGCCCCATTAACAAAGTCACTTTATTAGAAGCGCAAGGAAGAATAATGCATAGCCTTGCCACTGGAAACAAGAATTTTAATTTATTTGCAGGAGCTTCTGCAGCAGCCCAGGCTTTAAAGATAGGCCACGCTCTAGAATTAATTGAAACTCAAACACTTTATGCTTTAGACAATTATTTTCAGACTTTATTTGAGCAAGCCAGAAAATCTCAAAGTAAGGCTGTGAAAAACTTAGTTGCAAATGCTGAATTTAACAATGCTTACATACAAACAAAGAATCTTATTTCTCAGAATTTAGAGCATCCAAAATTGTTAGAACTAAAAGATCTTATTGAAAACAAAGTTACCGAGAATCCTAAAGCAAAAATAATTGTTTTCTCGCAATATAGAGATAGCGTTACAAAAATCTGCAAAGAGCTAAATTCCCTAAGCAACGTTACTGCTAAGGTTTTTGTTGGGCAGGCAAAGAAAACCCTAAGTAATAAACCAGATAATAAAGAAAACACAACAGGCTTGAGCCAGAAAGAACAGCATCAGATAATTCAGGAATTCTCAAGAGGAGAATTTAATATTCTTTGTGCAACATCAATTGCCGAGGAGGGTCTTGACATATGCGAGGTTAATATAGTGGTCTTTTATGAACCAGTTCCTTCAGCTATCAGAAAAATTCAGCGTACTGGAAGAACGGCAAGGCTAATTCCAGGTGAAGTAATTATGTTAATCACAAAGGGAACACGCGACGAGGCACATTATTGGTCAGCATACCATAAAGAAAAAAAAATGTATAAAGCAATTAAGGAAATAGATAAAGAATTTAAAGATAATAGACAAAATGAAAAACAATCAACTTTGGATAATATTAGCTGAAAGATTCACAAATCCTTCTTTTAGCTTATCATCTCTTGATGGATGATATTTGAATATATCAATCTCATATAATTTGCTTAGATTTTCAAATCCATGAACTCTAAGGTCAAAACCTTCTTTATATTCATGAACTTTAATATCTAATTTCTCTAATAAATCTTTTATTAGCAATCTTTCGCTATTTCTTTTTGAAGTATATCGTATATCCCTTAAAGTATTGGTTATATTTAAATATAATTATTTATAAGAATAATTAAGTTAGATAATATAAAGTTTCAAGCAACAATCTTCCTTTTAGGAATAATTGTCTCATCAAAAAGCTCTACCATTTTCTTAACAAACTGATTCTGCATATTAAGTCTGTACAACTGAGCATTCCCTATCTGCCTTGTAAATACAATAATTTTCGCTTTCAGCAAATCATCCCATATTCTGAATAAAGTAGTTCTTCCTATTTCAGCGCCTTCTGCAATATCTGAAATGCTGTAATCTAATTCTCTTCCTTCAATAAGAAATTCTAATACCCTTATTTTTGGTGTGTCTCCCAATGCTTGTCTAAATAAGGTTTCCATAAAATTAATAGAATTAAGCAATTTATAAATGTTTCTATTATGAAACACTAATGTTCCATAATAAAGATAAAAACAATTAAATAATAAAAAATATTAAAGCAATTATGGATTTGCAAAAAGCCATTATGAAAAGATTTCTTAGAAAACTGGTTAATTTGAACATTTGGGGCGGAAGGCATACAGAAATAAAAAACTTGCAAAAATCACTTCCAGCGCATCTTAGAGGAACTAAAGAGATGAAACTTGCAATAAAAGAGCTTATTAACAAAGAATTTCTATTAATAAAAATGTCAACAGGAGAAAAGCATGTTTCTCTTAATAGCCATAAACAGCAGGAAATATACAATTTTTTAAATACTGAAGATGAATCATTTTAAAATGGAAGATATAAAAGAATATCTAAAAAAACATAAAATTGAATATAAAGTATTTAATCATCCCCACGTTTATACTGTTGAAGAAGCTTCTAAATATAATAAGGAGATTAGAGGCATTCATTGCAAAAATCTTTTTATAAAAGAGAAAAAATCAAGAAATTACTATCTTGTAATCCTGCCTGCAGAAGAAAAACTAGATCTTGGGAAATTTGAAGCCTTATTTAATCAAAAGCTAAAGTTTGCTAATGAAGATGATTTAAAGGATATATTGGGATTAACAACAGGCGCTGTTTCTCCATTTGGATTAATAAATGATCAAGAGTATAAAACCGAGTTAATAATTAATAAAAAAGTTTGGGAATCTGATTTTGTAAGCTTCCATCCAAATATAAATACAGAAACTCTTGAACTTTCAAAAGATAATTTTCATAAATATGTTAATTCATTAAAAAATAAATTAGTTATTGTTTAAAATGAAATCAATCCTAGACATATTCTCAAAATCAGAGAAAGAAGAAAGACAAAATCAAAAAGAAATTAATTTAATTAAACCTCTAATTATAGTTGATCTTCATGAAAAAAGCTCTTTAATTGCTAGCGAATTAATTAATCTTGGTTGTGAAGTTGAGTTTAAGCATTTGCATATAGGAGATTATATTGTAAAAAATGTGGTGATTGAAAGGAAAACTGTTTCAGATTTTATTTCTTCAATGTTGAATAGAAGGTTAATAAACCAGCTTCAGCAAATGCAGCAAGTTACAAATAAACTTCTTATTATTGAAGGTATTGAAGAGCAGGAATTATACTCAAAAGATTCTGGAATTAATGAAAATGCCATTCGTGGAATGCTGCTTTCAGTGCTTTTATCATTCAATGTCCCAATTCTTTTCGCCAAAAACTATGAAGACACTGCTTCTTTCCTGGCTGTTCTTGCAAAAAAGCGTGAAAAAGAGCTAAATTTAAATTTTAAAAAGAAATCCCGTGAAGTTAAAGAACAAATTCAATATATAATTGAAGGTTTTCCAGGAATTGGCCCAAAAACAGCTAAAAAACTTTTAAAAGAATTTAAGACAATTAAAAATATAATTAATGCAAGCGATGAAGAGCTAAAAAAAGCCATTGGAAAAAAAGCAGAGATTTTTAAGTTAATAGATAAAAACTATTGAATAATTTAAAATAAATGTCCATATTCTGCAATTAAATGCCTCGCTAAACCATTTGAAATATCTTTAACTTCATCAGCAGTATATTCTCTCCTAAAATTAAGATAACTATCTCCGTAATGATTAAATCCATTTTTTTCGCTTCCATCATAAGAAAGAAAAACAGAGCATTGAATAGGAGAAATAAAATCTGTAAAAAGTGTCCACCAAATAGGCTTGTCTAACCTCTTAAAAATATCATTAGGAACAATAAAATTACCTAAAGCTTTCCTGTTAATCTGCCTATAAAATTCGTCTAATGTTGTTGGTTCATGGCGATTCTTCATATTCCTCTTTTTAGGGATAAAAATATGGGAATTTTTTTCTTTTTCTTCCAAAACATTTAATAAAAATAAGTTAAAATATTGTTCTGAAAAAACAAATATACTAAAATCATATAAAGAATTGTGTTCCACCTCGTCAAAAAAGTTTTTAATCTTCATATTTTACAAATTTATTATCTACAAACCATTGCAAATCAAAGGGATAATAAATCCCGTAAACAACCTTAGGAGCTTCTTTATTATCTGGTAACAAGATAATTGGTAAAAAAACATCTCTTTTTTCCATAGCCGACCTTAACTTGCTAGAAACTTTTTCAATAAATCTATGGTTATTGCAGTTATAGATAATAATTCCATAATATTTTCCATTTAAATTATGCAGGTTAGGTATAGGATCATGGCTTAATTTTCTGGCAAGACACCATTGTATTTCATCAGCAATTTTTAAACAGAAATCATCAAGACTAAGACCTTTTGATAATATGGGAAATTCTAAATTGCTCATCAAAATCCATAAAAACATCATTCGCTTTTAAGCAATTCTATAAATTAAAATATATTTTGTAAAACAAAAGAACTATAAAGCCTTAAATTCTTTATTGAGTATATTTTTCAATCTGTTTCTTTATAATTTCCTTCTAAGGCAAGTTGTTTCTCAATATATTCTCTAAATTCTGTAAAAACTTCTTTACCCAATACAACATCTTCAACTGTATAAGAATTTTTTATAACAAAATTGGGAGATCCAATAATCATTAAAATTGGATGTTTATTCTGAATAATATAATAAGGGTCTCCATCATCCTCAAATGGTCCACAAACACTAAATTCATTTGCCCTATGAACCTGGCCAATAAAATTTATATAATATTCAAGAATCCTATCTACAGAATTCATGAAAGTGGGTTCATCGTGTAAATGAACGTCAAAATTATATCCATTAAATGGGCCAACATCATTAGGATTAGATACACTCACGGTCTTTCGTGCTCTTCTTATTGCTTGGCTTTTTAATTGCATAGTTAAAAAACAATATAATTGACATTTATAAAATTTTATATTATATAAAGTAGAAAGTTTAGCTAATCATGCCATATCTATATCTAATTTATCAATGAAAGCTACAGATATTATAAATCTCAACTTACTTAACTTAATAATTTGTATTATATATTTCAAAATAATTGCTCCTGTAGGGTGGGCGGTTGGGGGCTTGGTCTGGCGGGAGAAAAGATAATTATTCTTGAATCACTGCCATATCTTTGCATAATTTTTACATCTTAAGTTACTGGGTTTTTAATTAATAAGATAAAATAATCTATAACTTACTTATATTTTGTTCTTCATATTTCAAAACTAAATAAAATTATCTCCCCCTTACCATAAGCAAATCAGAATACCTTGCTCCACGCTGAGTCAGTTCGGATTCTTTCAGAGAAATATTATCCACTTTAAATTTCAGCTTCTCAAAACTAATCTTCTTTATTTCATGGATAAATACCTGCTTGTCTTCAACAAATTTAGGCCTTGCTAAAGTTACATGTGCCATAAATCTGTTTTCTGGCGGGAAAATATCTTCCAAAGCTTTGTCCACATCTTTTTGAATCTGAAAAAGCAATTCTCCATTTAATCCAATCCAGACAATTCTAATAAAATCCTCTGAAAATACTCCCAATTCATTTAATTCAACTTCAAATGGATCAAATTTTATGCTCACTAGTCTTTCTTTAACAGCTTCTAGCTCAGATCTTGAAATCTCTCCAAGAAACTTTAAAGTTAAATATAGGACATATATTTAAGCTTTCGGAATTTAAATATTAAGAATATTCTGAAATCATGCCATATTTTTGCCTTATTTATTCGAGAAAGTTACTGAGTTTACTAGTTTTAATTTATCTGCTTTACTTAATTAGTTTTATTGATTTTTAGTATATTCAAGATATTTTAATAACACGAAATCAGCGAGCCCCGAGCTGATGTAGTGGACTATATTCACACGCGAGTGTATTCAACCAATTACCTCCTCAACAACTTTCGCTCCCAGTTTAACACAGTTGTTGTTTATATCCCTTTCTGTATTTATCTCAGTAACATCAATAACTCTTAAACTCCTTAATAAATTCAGCCTTTGCAAAAAATAAATAAGCTGCCTTGCAGTCAAGCCAGCCGCTTCAGGTCTTGCAACTCCCGGAACAAAAATACTATCAACAACATCTATATCAACAGAAATATACAGTTGGTTATCTTTATCAGCATTAGCCAATTCCATAATGATATCGCACATTTCTTCGATATCAATTAAGTCTTTCATATTGTAAACCCTCACATTATTCTCTTTCAAAAAAGCATTTTCTTCATCGCTGCTTTTTCTCATTCCAATTATAATTATTTTATTATTCGGAAAACCTTCTTCTATAAGTTTTCTCAGCCAGTTTCTGCTATTAACAGCATATTCACTTAAAATATTCTCTTCACAATCAGGATGAGCATCAAACACAATTAAAAATGCCTCTTTATTTTCACTCTTGCACATATCACTAAAAGCTTTAACATTTGAATAACTCATTGAATGATCTCCTCCCAGAAATATAACTCTTTCATTATTCCCAATTTCTTCAAGCGAATTTTCATAAATCATGGCGTGTGCTTTAGGAAGATCGCTATTATCTAAATGAATTTCCTCTAATCTAAGATCCTTTTTCTCAATCTTCCTTCCATTTTCAGTTGTAATTACCTTTGGTAGTTCTGCAATTATAGCATTTCCACTTGCTCTGCATCCTCTGCTTTCAGGCAAACTTTCAATCGGAACTTTTATCAGCATCATTTTCAAAATCAAAGAAAAGAGGTTTTTATAGTTTTATTTAATAATAGAACTATCTATAAACTCAATATAAGTAATCATTAAACTATACAAATTTTTCATGATATTAATTCAAGAATAAAAACCACCGGCGAGGTTTCTATGCATCCTGCAACCATGATGAAATACTGCAATATTTTTCCATAATTTTTATGCCAGGTATAGTAAGTTTTAGGTTATCTGCCTAGAATTATCATCTCCAACTACTTCTCAGATTTGATCTACTTGTCTTCGAACTTTAAAATATTCTAAAATTAAAATAAAAAAATAACCTCTTTATTTTATTTAAATTAATAAATCTTTAAATTCCTTATTAGAATTTTCTGTGCTTCTGAAAGCAATCTCTGCAGTAAACTGGTTTTCCTTCAGTTGGCTTGAATGGAACTTCGCATTCCTGCTTGCATTCAGAGCATACTGCCTTATGCATTTCTCTAGGCCCAAATGGTTTTCTAAAAGAATTATTGCCTCTAAATCCTCCAGATCTTCCGCCGCTTCTATTTCCAAATTTGTTCATGTTTATTTTACCTCCACGCGTTTAATAATCTCTAGAACTAGTTATAGTTTTTAAGATATTTTTACATGATTTAATGGTTTAAAAAGGTTCGCAATGATTATTTTTGGTGTTATCCAAAAATTAGTTCATAACGCTGATATAAATATAAAAGCAAATTACCAAAAAAATACATTAATAATAATTGCCTAGATTTAATTTAAATAATTATTACTCGTTTTAATTAAGTTAAATTTCTCCCAAAAGAGAAATTTAGTATTATATCATTTCCAAAACTTCATTCTGAAAATAAACCATCTCCCCCATAATTTTCATATACAAGTCACTAACATTTTATTCATTTTCCTTCAGGCATAAGCTTAAAAGAGCATTTATTTTATAATTATTGAATTGAAATATGAAAAGTTTTAAAGAATTAGGATTAAGCCACGCTTTTTTAAAAAATCTTGAAGAATTTAAGTTTACAGAACCGAGCGACATTCAGGAAAAAGTCATTCCAATAGCTCTTCAAGGAAAAGATATTATAGGGGCAAGTGCAACAGGCTCGGGAAAAACCCTGGCATTTGGTGCTCCAATAATTGAAAATATAAAAAAGAAAGGCTCTTTGCAGGCATTAATAGTTGTACCAACAAGAGAACTAGCAGAGCAAGTATCACGAAGCTTAAGAAGTTTTTCAAAACAACATTCTCTTAAAGTATTGGCAGTTTACGGAGGAGTTTCTTTAAATCCTCAAATTGAAAATTTAAGAAATGCAGATATTGTTGTTGGCACTCCAGGAAGAATTATTGATCATATCACAAGGCGGACAATTAACCTGTCAAATTTAAATTTTTTAGTATTAGATGAAGCAGACAGAATGCTTGATATGGGATTTATTGATGATGTTTTTACAATAATTGAACACTGTCCTGCTAAAAGGCAGACAATGCTGTTTTCTGCAACAATTTCTCAGGAAATTGCAATAATTGCAAAAAGATATATGAATCATCCTGTTGAAATTCATGTTGAATCATATGTTGATCCATCAAAATTAGAGCAGGTTTTTTATGATGTGCCACAAAATGAAAAATTTTCGCTTTTAGTTCACTTGCTTAAAGATGAAAAATCAGCTCTTGTAATGGTTTTCTGCAGCACAAAAAGAAATGCAGATTTTATAGGCAAAAACCTAAGAAAACTAGGCTTTGATGCAATGGCACTGCATGGAGATTTAAGCCAGAACAAAAGAAACCAGATTCTTGAATATTTTCATGAAAGCGATAAATTCGTTCTTGTATGCACAGATGTTGCTGCAAGAGGTTTAGATATTAAAAATGTGTCACATGTTTACAATTATGATTCTCCAAAAAACAACACAGAATATATTCATAGAGTTGGAAGAACTGCAAGAGCAGGCAAGGAAGGCAAGGCAATTACAATTCTAGGAAGAATGGATTATGATAATTTCAGGCGAGTTCTCCAAGATGGATCTTTAAAAATAACAAAGCTTCCAACTCCCGAATTTGAAAGAATTGTTATTAGAATGTCAGATCACGGAAGAGAACAGGGCAGTTATGGAAGAAATTATGGGGGAAAATATAGTGGAGGAAGAGGAAGTTATGGAAGAAGAGAAAGTAATGATAGAAGTTATGGCAGAGAAAGGCGAGAAGAAAGAAAATATTTTGGCAGATCAAGAAGTGATGGGAGAGATAATAGAATAGAAAGAAGTAGTTATGGAAATAAGAAAAGTTTTGGCAGAAGTGGCAGCAGATTTGGTGGAAGCAGGAGATTTGGAAGTAGTAGAGGCAGAGATAGAGATAACAGGCATAGCAGACATGATTCTTCAAGAAGCCATGATTCAAGACCTCATAGTCATAATCGAGGAAGATTTAGGTAAAAAGTTTAATATTTGTTAAAAAACACTTTATTTTAAGAAACTAGTGCCTACTTTAAATTATGCTAATTTTTCTCCAATGAAAAATTTTTAATTGTAGAGATTCAAGATTTTGAAATATCATAATACCTTTCCATAATTTTTATGTTAGATCTAGTAAGTTAAATCTATTTTTCTATAAATTATAGTACTATTAATTACCTAAAATAAAAATTATATGCTATTAAAAAAATAAAAACAATAAGAGTTATAGCAAACAAAAATCCTAAAGTGTAGCTTAATAATGAAACTGCTTCTCTCTTTTTTCCATCTATATATAACATTATCGGCTTTCCAAAAACCAAGAATCCTGTAATGGCTGCTGAAGTGACAAAGAGCAAAAGCATGGCAATTGGAATAATTACTATATCTTCTTTTGGAGCTAAAACTCGAAGAGAAAATATAAAGGATACGACTAAAATGATATATGCAGCAGTTCCAGCCGAATCAATAAATGCTCTTTTTATTATTTTGTTCATAATTATCGTATTATTTATCTTTATATAAATATAATGTATCTCCTTAGGTAGCACGCCCCACGATTACTTAATTTTTAAACTTTATTCTGGAATTAAAGCAAAAAAACTATAATCCTTTATTTTTGCAAGCTTCTTAACATCGCTCAATGTAACTGCTTTTACATTATCTACAATTTTTTCCATTTTCATGGCATCTCCTTCAATTTCAGAAGTTAAAAGCATTAGCAGGATATTATGAGAATCTTCAAGAGAAATAAGATAATTCCCAATTATCTGTTCCTTAACCTGTTTTAATTCATCTTCTTTTAATTCCTTGCTGACTTTTTCAAATTCTTCTAAAATTAATTTTTTAACTTTTTCAACATTTTCTCTAGTTGTTCCAACATAAATCTGATTGTAAGCATAATTTCCCTCGCTGGCTGTATCTCCTTTAATAGCATAAGCCATATTTCTTTTTTCTCTTATTTCTGAAAAAAGTCTTGAAGACATTCCTCCAGCCATTAAAGTATTCAAAACTTGAGCAGCATAATGCCCTTTCTCCTCGCTTGGAAGCGGAATATGATATGCAAAAACAACATTTGCCTGATCAATATTCTTTCTCTTCTCAATTTCAGTATTATTTCTTAATTCAACTTTTGGATAACTTGCTTTTTTGCCTGATTTTTTGAAATTCTTCTCAACAAAATTGCATAATTTATCAAAATCAGTATCACCAACAACACATAAAACCATGTTTTCCGGCGTGTAAATCTCGTCAAACATTTTTTTCAGTTTGTCTCTTGTATTTTCCTTCATGGAAACTTCAGTACCTATAATAGGCATGGCAAAATCTCCTTTATATAAATTATTTTTTATTTTCTCAAAAACATGCATTCTAGGATTATCCTTATACATCTTCATTTCTTCAAATATAACTTGCCTTTCTTTGTCAACTTCTTTAGGATCAAATTTAGGATTGCTAACCATGTCTCCTAAAACTTCTAAAGCAACATTAATATGCTTGCTAGGCATCTTACACCAATACGAAGTTACTTGTTCTGAAGTAAATCCGTTTAATTCTCCCCCATTTCTTTCAATTTCAATAGAAATTTGCTGGGCATTTCTAGTTGGAGTGCCTTTATACAGCATGTGCTCAATAAAATGAGCAATTCCCTTATTCTCTTTTGTTTCATTCATAGCCCCAAATCTAACTGCAAAAGCCACGCTTATTACTTCATTTTTTCTCTGCTTGAACACAACAGTCATGCCATTTTTGAGAACTTTTCTTTGTATCATTTATCTTATTAAGAACTATTATTTTTAAAGGTAATGAAGGTTAAAAATCAGTTAATTTTATAATATTGTTTCATTTATATATAATATGATAAAAATAAGAAAGGCCGTAATCAAAGACATTAGTAAATTATTAGCTATTGGAAGACAGATAAAGGAATTTAAAATTGATTCAAAAAGGCCTGGTTTTTGGAGTAAAAAGCAATTAGAAAGATGGATTAAATCAAAGTCAGATGTAATTTTGATTGCTGAAGAAAACAAAAATATAATTGGCTTTGTCTTTTTTGCACATCACGTTCCAACAGGAAAAGTTATCTTTGAAAATGCCTGGATTCATCCAAAATATCGTGGTACCGGGATTATTAATATCTTAACAAAAGAGGGGGTAAAACAATTAAAATCAAAAAAGGCTAATGATCTATGTTCTTTTGTTGAAATAAAAAATGTTAGATCTAGGTTATTTTTAGAAAAGAATAAATTTAAGAGAGGATTAAGTTTCATATGGATGTATAAGGAGATATAGGATGATAAGAAAAAATCAATTTTATGATGTAAATAAGATGCCTCAGCAAGAAGGCTTGATTATATTTGGGATTTCTATGAATAGAATTGGAAATGTACAAAGCGCTAAAAAATGCTTTGATTATATGAATAATTTTATACCAAAGATATTCTACCCTGTAGTAGGATTGATTTTCATATATGCTGATTCTTTATATCTTTATTCTGATGAAAAGGCAAGTATCTTAAAAAAAAGATTTCAAAATCTAATCCATAGTCATAAAAATGAATTTATCAAAATTCTGAGAAAACACCCTTCTCGAATTCCCAAAGCGTTTTCATATTTATCTTGGAATCAATTAATCCTAGAAACAAAAGAGTTTTTCAATTATTTTGGGAAATTACAAAAAATTTACAAAGAAGACAAAAAATTTCAAGAGTACGTTAATCAAGATATCGGCAAAAGTAAGCCTGCACCAAACGAGATTGATTTTATTTTGGAAGAGATATTAATTTTTTATTTAATAGCTAAAGGAAAAGTTAGACTTTATAACGATTATGTACAAGATAAACAAAAATGGATTTTACAATGTTATCCTGGAAAGCCATTATTATCTGAGATTTACTTATTTCAAGAAAATTTCTTTAGATTATCTAATCCCTCCAATGTTTATGAAAATTCTTTCTACGACTTGAAAGATAAGAAACTCTATGACTATAAAAAAATTAATTTAAGCAATTTTGTTATTTAAAGCAGTAATATAAGGAACTTTTAAACATAACTATTTAAAATATAGATTTAAGCAATATTGCTCAGCTTGTTTCTATCCGTGTTAGTTGCTCTTCTATCATGCCAATGGTTAAATAAATCAACAATACCAGTATATCCTCTTTTTTGATATTGAAAGCAGACTTGCATTTCCCCTAATGCTCCTCTTAAATGTAAAACTTCATACTGCACAGTTATATTAAAATGATCTTCATTAGGATAATAATCTATACTTCCATTATTAATACTAAAAGAACCAATAAATTTTTTACCCCAAGTATTTTGATTATCCCAATAATATTTTAATTCATCTTTTGGTATTTTTATTTGTCTCCTATTTCTCATCTTTTTCACACTTTTAAGGGCTTTTTAAAAATTTATATGGTAACAATCTTGAATCATGCCACAACTTTACATAATTTATCAATGTAAGCAACTGAATTTATGATCTTTAATCTACTTTATTTAGCTAATTAACTTTGTATATTTCAAAATGAATAATAACTGCGAAGTAACCGAGCACCGATGTTACATAGCAGACAATCTCGCGCGAGCGAAGCGAGCGCGTATACCAAAACTCTTTTTAACTTGATTATCACTAAAAAGGAAAGTTTGATAAAGAAAACCTTGGTTGTCTTTATATGGCCAGCACAAACCAATCCCCATTTTACAAAAAAGCAGAAGAGAAGTTTCTTAATGCTAAAGATGATGAAGAAAGACTATTTTATTTAGATGAGATGATTAGAGAATGCCCAAAACACAAATCATCAGAGGCAATGCTTGCAAATTTGAAAACAAGAAGAATTAAGCTTGTTGAGAAAATAGAAAGAATAAAAAAATCAAAAAAATCCTCAGGAAAGCCAGGAATTAAAAAGGCAGACATGCAGGCTGTTCTAATTGGCTTCACAAACTCTGGAAAATCTGCTATTCTAACTAAACTAACAAATGCCCATCCTCTAATCTCTCCTTATCCATTTACAACTCAAACAGAAGAGATAGGAACAATGAGTTATCAAGGAATCCAAGTGCAGATAATTGATCAGCCAAGCTTAAAAAACGAGAATTTTGACATCGGCTTAATCAATAACACAGACCTTGTTTTAATTGTTGTAACAAAAATAAGTGAAATTCAGGAAATTCAGAAATATCTTCAAAGAACAAAAGCAAAACAAATTATAATTTTCAATAAAACCGATTTATTAACTAGTGATGAAAAGAGAAAAATACAAGCGAGTTTGCAATCTAAAAAATATAATTTTGTCATGGTTTCTACTATGGATAATAACGAAGGAATTAATGAATTAAAAGAAAAAATCATCTCAAGTTTCAACTTTCTAAGAATTTACTTAAAAGAACCAGGTAAAAATCCAAGCAATACACCAATGATTCTCAAGCCAGAAGCAACAATAGCTGACGTTGCCCAAAAAATAAGCAAGCAATTGTTGGCTTCAATTTCTGAAGTTCACATTTGGGGGCCTTCATCTAAATTCCCGAATCAAAGAGTGGGTTTATTGCATAAGTTAAAAGACAAAGATATTGTAGAGTTTAAGACGAGATAAATATCAATAACAAATCAATTTTAAACTTCACTTAAATATCATTAAATCATGTCAAAATTTTTCATAAAAGAAAAATTTTATATTGTATGTTTTCAAAAAGTTCTTGAATCATGCTAAATCTCTACCTACCTTATATAAGTAAGTTACTGATTTTAATTCTTCTTATAAATGATATATAAAAAAATGTTAATTTCAAAACATATTTCTCACAACAATTATATTTATAATCTTAAATAACTATTTATATAAAATGCCAAAATTAATTAAATTAGTTACCCTACCGCTAATTGCACTTTCTTCGTATTTTCCCATACTTCTAAGTGAAAAAGCTTTTGCGGAAAGCACTCAAAAAACAGAAGCTGTTCAGCAAGATAAAAATGACAACAGAAATAATGAAGAAGAAATAACATTTCAAAGAAACTTGCAGGCTCTTAATAGAAATGTTGCAGGAAGCTTAGTAAAAAAAATAGAGGAGGAAGAGAAAAAAGATTATCAGTTAAATAGAAAATTCTCAAATGGCAGAGAAATTTTTCAAATTTCATTTTTTTATAATAAATCAAACCGAGAATTAAAAACTCTAATAAAATCCTCTCTGAAAGAAAGCATGTTTACTGCTTTATTATCAAATTCTTTGGAAATAACTGATTCTCGAGATTCTCAAGGAAATTATGGAAAAATTGATTCAATAAAAATCACTTACAAAAACAAAGAAAATAAAGATAAGCCAATATCTGACTCTTTTTATTTAGAATCTCCTTTCACAACCGCAATGGAAACTGAATTAGCACAAAGATATGCAATGGTTTTATCATGGGTCGGACTAAATAAAAGCCCGTCAATCTCTTACTTATGCCAGTTTGATGCTCTTTATGCGCTTGCAGGAAAAGAAAAGACAGAAAGTCTATCGATATACAAGCCGAGCAAAGAATTTCAGGAAAAAACAAGAACAGAAGCAAAAAAAAGACTGAAAGATATTTTCAGGGACAGGCAGAATTTAGAATTAATAATTACATTATTTCAATAATTTTTAATAAAAAATCAAAAACTATCATGAAATCATGCCCTATATTAACCTAATTTATCAATGAAAGCGGCTGAGTTTGCTAGTTCCAATTTACCTACTTTACCTAATTATCTATATTAATTTTAGTATATTCAAAATATTTTAATAACTGCGTAATCAACGAACCATGAGTTGATGAAGCAGGCAATCTTAAAATAATTAAAAGCATAATTTCACTACTTCGCTTCAATTCTGCGATGTTATCACCACTCTCAACAAATGCCATAGATTTATAAGTTTCAAACTCTGATAAAAGCTATTGCCATTAGAGGTAGATAATGAGTGAAAGGAGGTTAATAAAAAAGAGAAAATGAATACATTTTATAGAGTTGCAGCTTATGTAGCTATTGGTGCTTCTTCATTATACACTCCAAGTGCTGATGCTGGCATTTTAAAGGAAATTGGAAAAAGAGTTGTAGGGACAATAAAAGAAGTAGGTGAAGTTGGATTAGAAACTGTATTTATAACTCCTGTAAGGGTAGTAAGAGGAGGTGTAAATTTCGTTAAAGGTGATAGAGACTCAGAAAAAGATCAAGACCCTATGGATGGTGCTAGAAGAATTGCTGGTAATGATTTAGAAAGTGTTTTCTATGAATTTCCAAAAGCTCTTATATTTGGAGAAACAACTGACAGAAGTATTGAAGAAAATGGAAAGCTAAATACTAAAATTGAGGAGAGTCAGGGGACAAGAGCAATAGCAAATATAACAACTGGCTTTGGCCTTATAAGAGGAATAACAGAAGCTGCAGGCTCATCAGTATTGCATGCAAATCAGGCAGGAGGATATACTGCAGCAGGACAAGCTGTAGTTGAAGGAGTTAAAACCTACGATAAAAAGTAAAATAAAAGCTTTTTAATTTTTATTTTCTTTTATTTTTATTTAGAAATAATATAGAAACAATTATCTTGTAATAATCAGCTTATCCATTTCTTCAAGCATTTTTTTAATTTTCGGCTGTGCAAAATGCTTCCGGGCAGGCTCTAAAATCTTGATTAATGCTTCAGCTACAGCATTTTTTAGGTCAGTTGGATGAAGCTTTCCTTGAGAAAAATCCTTTTCTAAGTCAGAGTAATTTTGATAAGAGACATCTCCGCCAAATTTCTTGTCTCTTTTTATTTCTAATTTTTTATTTATTGGAAATACAATATATTTTGACCAGTCTAAAACCGGGTTAAATTCAATTTCTTTTTCAGGACAAAAAGCTTTTGCAAGCTTTCTTTTTATTTCATCGGGAGAATCATGAATAAACACTGCACTATCTGGTTTTGACTTGCTCATTTTCAAAGAAGACCATAGTTCCTGCATTTTATCTTTTGAAACAGGCCATACAGAAGGTTTGCTTAAACCTAAAAGCAAATGATGATGAACCGCAACAGGCTTGATTTGTCTGCCATGTCCGTCTAAAAGAGGCTTAAAGGTTAATTTATTGGCAACCTCTCTTGCAACTACCTGGGCTTTTCTCTGATCAATGCCCGAATGTGGTAGATTAACTCCCTGAATAAAAATATCAGCAACTTGCATTGGAGGATAGATTAATTTAGCAAAATCAACACTTTCCCCTTCTTCTCTTCCAAGAATAGTTATGCTTCTCAACATCCTTGCAAGAGTTGTATTTTTGCTTATTTCAATTACAGTAGTCCAGTATAAATCATTATTATGATACAAATCACTTCCCAAAACAAATTTTAACTTTTCAGGGTTTCCGCCAAC